>CAYMMR010000006.1:0-27237 GCA_964391545.1 uncultured Nitrospinota bacterium
TCAGAGTTAAAAAAACTTTGACACTATGACACTTTGACTCTTTGATACTTTATTTGTCTGCGAAAATCTGCGTAATCTGCGGATATGTAATTTCTTTGAATAAGTCCTGACTTTCATTTCACAAATATAATCTCAGGCATCTCCGTCAACTGCAGAAAGGTGTTTGCGGCGGGCTCGATATTCATCGAAGGGATGTTAAAATTGCCCATAGATTTGTAATATTTGACTGCCTCCACATCGAGAACATTATCGAATCGTTTGTCTGAATTTGATAATCCTTCCATTATGGAATTTAAAAGAACCTTGCCCGTAGTATCATAAGTAGGCTGCCCCTGAATTCCCAAATTTCCATCTATCTTTTCGATTACAAAACCTGCGTTTTGAAAATAACCCTTTAAAACCTTATCCTCATTTCTCTGCTTACTGCCCCCGATAGAACCATTCGAGGGCAGGCCTGTAGGGACAGGCTTTGATGTGCAGAGTATGGATTTGGCGCTGAAATATCCCCTCTTTTTAGATAAATCGCCATAGCCATAAGCTACAAAATAACATTTATCCATACCGCTTCTCTTCTTTTCGGGAATAAAGGAAATATCGAGGGCTTCAAAGAGGACAGGAAGAGGCCTGAACTTTGCATTGTCCTGCGCGGGAACAATAACTTTATAATTAAGCTGAACGGGAAGATAATATTTCTCCCCCCTTAAAAGTATGTATGCAATGAAGACTACGGTTACTGTTATGATTGCTATATTGACGATAAGCTTGCGGCTCCAAATATTTTTTTCAGCCATAAAAATATACTATGATATTTAAAATACGAAATCAATTTTAATTTGCGGGCAGACTGTTTGCATCATACTGTTCTGCGTCATACATTCTTGTATGATACAAAAAGGTATGATAGCATAAATTCATGTCAAGGAATTTCAATGCACAGGGAGTTGCGAAATGAACAAAATACAACAAAATGTCATTCAGAACGAAGTGAGGAATCTTATAGAATCAATAGGTTGAAAGACCCCTCGCTTTGCTCGGGGTGACAAAAAGGGGTATTTCGCAACTCCCTCATGCAAAAAAAATAAAGGGGGGTGATTTGAATGCCAATTATAGAAGAAAGGGTTGACAGAGTTGAAATTGCCATTGAAAATCTTGCAAGGACGGTGGAGATTGGATTTAACAGGGTTCAAAATTCCCAGATACAGACCGAGGCAGAGTTAAGGGAGTTTAAAGAGGAGATGAGAGAATTTAAAGACGAGATGAGGGAATTTAAAAACGAGATGAGGGAAGATACGAGGGCATTTAAAGACGAGATGAAAGAGGAGAGTAAAAAGAAAAACAAGGAATGGAGCAATCTTGCAAAAAAGATGGGAACACTTGTGGAAGACCTTATTGCCCCTGCACTGAGACCTGTATTGAGTAAATACTTTAACTGCGAAGCCAAGACCGAAGGGCAGAGGATGTTCAAAAGGAAGGATGGAGAGGATTATGAGATAGATGCCATAGCGGTCTCCGATGACAAGGTATTTATGATAGAAGTAAAGTCAACGCCAACGGTTAAATTTGTGGACGATATAGCAGAAAAGAGCGGGAGATTTTTTGAGTTTTATCCGGAGTATCGGGACAAAAGGCTTGTGATAATTCTGGGGAGTATAACCTTTCCCGATAATGTAATAAAGTATGCAAGCGGTAAAGGGATGTATGTGATGGGCTGGAGAGAATGGGAGTATATGGATATATTAAATTTTAACGAGGTAGTATTATAAAATTGCTCGCAGCATTTCCTGAACGAAGCGAAGAATAATTGCAGCCGCCATTAAAGAATCAGCTTATTTTCCATTTAAAATTTGACAAACTTGATAAAAGGTATTATTAATATACACACATCCATAAAGCCCTTTTAGGCAGGAGGCGGCATCATGGGAAAGATTTTGGTATCCATTTTGCAACCAACCAGCCAACCAACCAACCAACCAAAGCTTACAAGTATTTTCTCGTTCTCACGCTCTGCGGCAATACAATTAAGGACGCTCTATGTTTATGTTCTCATGCAGAGCATGGAAACAAGTAAAAATTCACGCAATTTTTTGTGTTTAATGGAGAAGAAGGAATTGAATTCAAAGGAGGTGAAATTTAGGAGAGGCAGCGCAAATAAAAAAGGAAAGGGGGGATGCAAGATAGAGTGGATGGAAAGGATAGAGGATTGAAAAACTTAACTTCAAAAAAAGGAGGGATATTATATGAAGAAAGTCACATGCCCCGTATTAATATTTTTATTTGCAATCTGTCTATCGGTTACGTATGCGTTGGCTACACCATCAACAACATATTGGACGCCATGTGTAACCGATGTTCAGGGTTATGGCGTCTGGCATCTCGGTATTGACGATTATTTTACCCTGTTCAAGGACAAAGGCGGCAGAGGAACGGAGTCAGGAAGCCTGAATAATGCGCCTGTCTTTGGATTGACTGTTGGAGTTCTACCTTTTGAAAAGATAAATATGGAGGTTGGAATCGATATTATAGAGGGGACATATTTTGATTCTGACGGAAAGAATTACCCGCTATTTTTCAACGGAAAGATTGGGACTCCCGAGGGTGCGCTGTTTGAAGGGTCTCCTGCCTTAAATATCGGTATGTTTGCTATAGGCACAAAAAAAGATTTAACAGACTACAATGTTATCCACATATTGGCAGGCAAGAGCCTTCCCTCCGACATGGGGCGTATTCATGTGGGTTATTATACAGGAAACGATAAACTCCTTATTGATACGACCACAGGGAAGGCAGACAACAGCGGATTTATGATTGGTTATGATAAGTGGATTGTGAAGGATAAATTTATGTTTGCAGCAGATTGGGCTACAGGCAAGAACGCTATTAGCGGGGGTGGTTTTGGAATCTATTGGTTCTATACCCCTACTGTCAGTCTTCTGATGGGTCCCGTGTTTACAGATAAGGATAGCTATGGGGGAAAGGATTGGGTCTTTACGACACAATTAGATGTGAATTTTTAAAGGAGGGAGAAAGTCATGTTTAATTTTATTAAAAATTTAAAAATCAGGAATAAGTTGTTAATAACGATTGGTATCTTTATTATAGGAATATCCTTCTTTGCCATTTTTAGCTGGTCTATTGTGAATACGGTAAAGGTGAATGGCAAGATTTATAATGATATTGTTATGGGAAAGGATTTGATTGCCGATATCCTGCCGCCGCCAGCCTATTTGTTAGAACAGAGATTTGTCCTATTGCAGATGTTGAATGAACAGGATAAAAACAAATTACAGGAATTAAACAAGAAAGTAAAAGAATTAAGTGATCTCTTTGAATCCCGTTATGACCATTGGAAGAAAAATTTGCCCGATGGAAGATTGAAGGATAAATTAATGGAGGCATATACCCCTGCCAGAGAATTTATAGATACGAGGGATAAGGAGCTTATTCCTGCACTCCTATCTGGAGACAGGGAAAAGGCAATGAACCTGGCAACGGGTATTCAGAGAGAGCGGTTTGAGAAACACGATAAGGCAATTTCCGAGACTGTAAAATTATCAGAGGAATTTCTATCGGAGAAAGAGAAAATAGCAAGAGAGGTTATTCAGAGGAATATGAGTCTGCTGATAATTTCAGCGATTACTATCGCAATAATTGTTGTAGTTATTGGATTTATTATAGGTAATGCCATAACCAATCCAATAAAAAATGTAGTTGCCATGTTGAAAGATATTGCAACAGGAGAAGGGGATTTAACAAAGAGGCTCAATCTTACGCAGAAGGACGAAGTGGGAGAATTGGGACACTGGTTCGACACCTTTGTAGAAAAGATACACGACATAGTAGTCCAGATAAGCCATACGGCATTAAATGTAGCCTCTGCATCAGAGGAGATGGCAGCCTCTATACAGCAGGCATCTGCAACGAGCAATGAAATAGCAAAAGGAGCGGAAACGCAGAGTTCTGCAGTAGAAGAATCATCAAGCAGCATAGGAGAAATGGACAAGGCGATAAAAGAAGTGGCAGACAGCGCAGTAAAAGCGAGTGACATATCTGCGAAGGCGAATGAACAGGCGGTAAAAGGAGGGGACGCAGTCAATCAAACCATAGGGGCAATGAAAAACATAGAGGAGAGCAGCAAGAAGATAGAGGTTATCGTAGGAGTAATAACCGATATAGCAAACCAGACCAATCTCCTTGCATTGAATGCGGCAATAGAGGCTGCGAAGGCAGGGGAGCAGGGTAAAGGATTTGCAGTAGTAGCGGAGGAGGTCCGGAAGCTCGCAGAGAGGAGCGGCGAATCGACGAAGGAGATTACGCAGCTTATAAAGGAGAGCACGGACAGGGTAAGCCACGGCACGAAGGTAGCCAATGATGCAGGAGAGGCATTGAACAAGATAATAGGCGGCGTAAAAGAAACCACCGGATTGGTTGAGATGATAAGCAGCGCCACGGAAGAGCAGAGCGCAGGAGCGGATGAAGTAAAGAAGGCGATAGACGAACTTGCGAAAATCAGCGAGCATAATGCCTCTGCTACGGAGGAGTTATCGGCTACGACAGGAGAATTGGCAAAGGCTGCCGATGAATTATCCGGCATGTCCGATGAATTGAGCCAGATAGTAAATCAGTTTAAGGTTGATGCGAGCAAGGCATCGGTTCGACAAGCTCACGATGTAAAGGCTGCGCAGAGAATAGGTCGGGAGTCAAAAATAAAGAAGACCGTTGTAAAGAAACCTGTAAAGATGGCTGAAAAGGCAGAGGTGCATGAGCCTGTGCCGGAGACAGAGGAAGAAATAGGGACGGGGATTGTGCTTAAAAAATAGTGTCAAAGATTCAGAGTGTCAAAGTTTTAATACTCTGACACTGTGATACTTTGCTGCCTTGACACTTTTGTAAGGGGGTTTTATGACTGGCATGAATACAGAAGATGTATTGACCGAAACACAGTTTGTTACATTCAAGCTTGGCGCGGAGGATTTTGGCATCGCTATCGAGAATGTGAAGGAGATAATAGAAATCCCTGCCGTTACCCATATCCCTGCCACTCCTGATTACTTTGAAGGGGTTATAAACCTAAGAGGCGAGATACTCTCTGTCATCGATGTTCGCACACGATTCGGGATGGAGGCTGCGGAGAGGAGCGAATTTTCAAGGATTATCGTTGCCCACATGAGGGGCCAAAAGATAGGGCTGATAGTGGATTCAGTATCGGAGGTATTACAACTGCGCGGGATGACAATCCAGCCCCCGCCTCCGATAACAAAAGGTGTAGAGGAGAAATATCTCCAGGGTGTTATTGAGCTGAAGGATGAAAAGAGGATAATCCTCCTTCTAAATTTAGACGAGCTGATAAGCGAAGAAGAATTCGGAGGAGCGCTGGAAGGGGAAGGTGTAATAGGTAAAGAGGCAGAAGAAAGAAAGATGAGGGGAGTGGAAGAATCGCAGCTCGTAACATTCAAACTCGGCAGGGAGAGCTATGGAGTAGAGATTCACGAAGTAGAAGAGATTATCGATATGCCCGAAGTAACCGCGGTTCCCCAGTCTCCTGACTTCATAGAAGGGGTTATATCATTAAGAGGGGAGATTATACCCCTTGTGAATCTGGATGTAAGATTTGGTTTAATCCCCACACACCGCCCTTTAGAAAAGGGGGGATTAAGGTGGGGTAAGGAGGGCAGGAGGGATTCAAAACATGCCTCAGTAATAATAGTCAGCATATCAGGATTCGAGGTAGGGCTTATTGTGGATGAAGTGTCGGAGGTCTTAAGGGTTCCTAATGATAACATTGTCCCCCCTCCGCCCCATATCAGCATCGGAAAAGAAGAGCAGCTAAAGGGAGTTGTAAAGGTAAGATACGGAGAAAATGTAAGATTGATACTCTACCTGAACTTATCGAATATATTTACCGCAGACATGCAGGAGATGCTGAAGACAATAGGAAAGGAGAGGCAGAAAGAGGGTGTGGAAAAAAAGGAGAGGGAGGCAGTCGAAAAACGGATAACAATCGTTACCTTCAGGGTCGGGGAGGATATATTCGGTATAAACATAGAAAGGCTGAAGGAGATAACCCTTGTTCCCGACATTACAGTAGTTCCGAGGTCTCCTTCCTTTATAGAGGGTGTTATAAACTTGAGGGGAGAGGTCATAGCAGTTATTGACATGAGGAAGCGGTTTTTTTTTCCTCCAATACCGAGGGATGCCTTTACCAGAATAATAATAGTGGATATAGATGGAGCGACTACAGGATTGCTGGTGGATTCGGTAACGGCAGTTACGGCGATACCTGTGTCGTCAGTAGAGCCGCCGCCGAAGGTTATAAGCAGGATAGAGACGGAATTTATCGAGGGCGTGGTGAAGCAAGAGGGGGAAAAGAAGATGATTATCATGCTTAATCTTCTTAAACTGCTTACTATGGAAGAGAAACGGGCAGTGAGCGAAGCCGGTCTTGAGAAGCCTGAGATGACCATAGTTACATCGGTCGAGGGGAAAAGTGAACGAGAGACGAGAGACGAGGGACGAGGGACGAGGGGAGATGTAAAGCTGAAAAAGGCAGGGCTGAAAGAAGATTAAAAAAATCACCACAAAGAACGAAAACCTATTAACCCGCAGATTTTCGCAGATTTTTCAAAAAATATTTTGTTTTAATCTGTGTAATCTGCGGATATATAATTTCCTCTCCTCTCTTTTCTTTATGCTTTGTGTGTGGTAAAAATAGTTTTGAAATGTCCATATATAAAAAGCTCTTTTAATTCTGGGGACACCATACTAATTTATTGACTTTGGTGATGATAAATTTCAGGAAAAATATGGATTCTTCAGACCCGTAGTTAAAACAGAGATGGAGAAGTATCTAAACTGTGGCATCTTGAGGAATGGGTTTATTCGTATTAGATGTCCTGAGTGTAAAGAAGAATATCTCCTTCCCTTCTCATGTAAGGATAGGTGTCTCTGTCCATCCTGCACCGCCAAACGCTCTGTAGTATTCGCAGACTTTATAGCCAATGAGGTTATTGAACCTGTTCCCCATAGGCATTTGGTCTTTTCCCTTCCCAAAATCATACGACCTCCTTCGTAATTTCTATCTTGAATGGAAATACTGTTTGTTGTATCATTTGTTTACCCTCCTGGATATTTTGGTTTCACCTTACAGGCGATATTATTATATCACTGAAACCCTTTATCCATAAGGGTCTTTCTCTTTTTTTTTCTCTTTTTTTGCCATCTCTATATCGGGATTTGGGGATAAGATGCAAGATTTGACTGCAATTTATCGATAAGGTAGACTTTTTGAGATGGAGTTAAAGATAGGATAATTGTGAAAGAAATAAACTTTATAGTTTCATTGTCATCTGAGCATAGAGATAGATTGAGGGTTATTGCTTTTAAAGAGAAAGGGCGGATAATAAGATTTGTTGCACAGTATGAAACTTTTATAAACGACGAGTGGAAAGAGATAGTAAGGTATGATACAGCGCATGGATTTGCACATAAAGATATTATTCATTCGGATGGAAGTGTTGAGAAACAACCGCTGCACTTTTCCGATTTTAATACTGCCTTTACATTTGCCATACAGGACCTCAAGATATCCTGGAAATGGTATAAGAAGGCTTATGAGGAGGAGATAAATGATTACAAAAGAGGAAACTATTAAAAAGAATCTTGACTTGCTGAATGAATTTATGAAATATGCCTTTGACCATCCTGATGTGCTGGATACAATACCATTTGAAGCTGAACTTGTGATATTGCCAATAGATGATCCTGAGTTATGTCATGAAAATAAAAAGACTGCTGAATCACTCGTTAAAAGAGGAAACAAGGTTGTTATAATTGAATTTGAAAAGCCAAAGGCAATATCGCCAAAGATTGAGTTTCTCATGGCACAGGATGAAAAGGTTGTCATATAAATGGAGTTAATGTATGGTAATGATAAATATCACAACGGGAATTATTAAAAAGGGAGGATAGGTGTAGTTATGGCTATAACAAGGCGCGGTTTTATAAAAGGAAGCGCGGCGGCAACGGTTGCCGCTGCAGCAGGGTTTGCCGTCAAAGGGCTTATGGCCGATGCCGATGAGGTAAAGAGCATTATGTCCCTATGTCCATATTGCGGCAACGGGTGCGGGATGTATCTTGAGGTCAAGGAAGGGAAGGTAGTAAATATCAGGGGGATGGAGGAGAGCAAGGCAAGCAAGGGGAGGCTGTGCATCCTCGGACTGACCGCCCATGAGATGCTGGGTGCGGAGACGAGGCTTAAATACCCGTTAATTAAAAAGAACGGCAAATTCGAAAGGGCAGGGTGGGATGAGGCAATCGGGCTTATAGCAAGCAGGTTTAAAGGTATTATCGAAAAATATGGACCGGATGCAATTGGTGTTTATCATACAGCCTCTTTTTATAATGAGGAGTATTATCTGCTCAATAAGCTGGTTAAGGGGGGATTTGGCACGAACAACCTCGATGGAAGCGCAAGGCTCTGTTATGCCTCCACTGTCGCAGCCTTTGTAAAGGTTTTTGGCGGCGATGTCCCTTTTATGTGCTATGAAGATATTGACCTTGCAGACTGCTTTCTTGTCTCCGGCTACAATATGTCCTCATCCAATCCTGTCTCCTTTGACAGGATTTTGCAGAGAAAGAATGAGGCGAATACGTCTTTAATCGTAATAGACCCGAGGGCTACGATGATGGCGCAAAAGGCAGATATTCATCTTCGGATAAAGCCCGGCTCCGATATAGCTTTAAATAATGCCCTTGCTTATGTGCTGTTTAAAGAGGGTCTTGTAAATGAGGAGAAGGTGAGTAAATATGCAAGCGGCTTGCAGGAATTTAAAACCCATGTTCAGAAGTATACGCCAGAATATGCGGAAGGTATAACCGGTGTATCGAAAGATAAAATAATAAAAGCCGCTGTTGCTTATGGCAGGGCAAAGAATGCCGTAACGTTCTGGATGCTCGGCTTAAACCAGAGCACTGTAGGGGTCTGGAAAATCGCAAGTCTTTGGAATCTTTCTCTGATAACCGGAAATATAGGAAGGCCAGGCGCAGGACCCTTGTCAATAACAGGGCAGGGGACTGCCATGAGCCTGCGGGAGATTGGCGGGCTTCCCCATCTTTTGCCAGGGCATAGAGCCGTGGCAAATGAAAAACACAGAAAAGAGATTGCGGAGATATGGGGTATATCTCCCGACAAAATATCTCCAAAACCCGGAAAGACTGCAATAGATATGTTCAATGCAGCCGGCAAGGGAGAAATAAAAGGATTATGGATACTTCAGGCAAATCCCGCTGCGACTGTGCCGGATACGAATAAGTTTATTAATGATATAAAAAAGGCGGAGTTTGTAGTTATTCAGGATGTCTTTCATCCTACTGAAACGACACTCCTCGCAGATGTCATCCTGCCTGCCGCACAGTGGGCCGAAAAAGACGGCACAGCCTCGAATGCAGAGAGGGGAGAGAATATTGCGAAAAAGGCTGTAGAGCCTCCGGGAGAGGCAAAGCCAGATACGGAAATAATAATGATGCTCGGAAAAAAGATGGGCTATGAAAATCTATTTCCTTATAAGACGAATGAAGATATATTTGAGGAGTGGAAGAGATGCACAAAGGGACAGGACTGCGATATGACAGGAATTACTTATAAAAGGATGGAAAAGGAATTCGGGGTGCAGTGGCCCTGCCTTACTCCCGAAGACCCCGGAGTTAAAAGGAGATTCCTCGATTTGAAATTTCCGACACAGGACGGGAGGGCAATACTTAACATCTGTGAGCATAAGCCTCCTGCCGAGCCGGCCGATTCGGAATATCCGTTTGTTTTAATAACAGGTCTTGTCCGGGAGCATTTTCATTCGAGGACGAGGACTGCAAATATTCCGAGACTTGCACGGGCAGTATCGCACTCTTATGTTGATATAAGCCCGTTAGATGCCGATAAATACGGCATAAGAAACGGCGATGTGGTGAAAGTATCGTCGAGGAGAGGCGTTATTAAGGTAAAGGCAAAGGTCTCTGATGACATTCAACAGGGCGCGGTTTTTGTTCCGTATCACTTCGGTTATCTTGCCGGAGACGATAAATCTGCAAATCTCCTTACCCATCAGGCGTATGACCCCATTTCAAAACAGCCCGAATATAAGGCGTGTGCCGTGAGGATAGAAAAGGTATGATAAAATATGATAATGCTGCTCTTGATTTTAAGTAGTTGCCTTTGCAAAGAAATTATAAAAAGCAAAAACGTTTGAATGTATAAAGTTTGCAATCCTTGCAAAGTCTTCGATGCTTAAAGTCTCCCCCCTCTGCGACGGCTTTATGCCGGTCTCCTTGAAAATCCGATCGAGGACTTCTTCCGGCAAATTCAAAGACTTCAGATTGTTTCTGAGAGTCTTTCTCCTGTAGGAAAAGGAGATTTTTACTATATTAAAAAACAATTCTTCGTCCATTACCTTGACGGCAGGCTCTTTTTTCGGAGTTATTCGTATTACCGCAGAATCAACTTTCGGTGGAGGCTTGAATGCCTCTCTACCCACATTCAAAAGTTTCGAGACATCTGTCCTGTATTGAGCGATAATTGACAGGCTTCCGTAGTCTTTTGTTCCGGGTTTTGCGGAGATTCTATCCGCCACCTCTTTTTGAAACATGAGAACCATATCCGTTATTTTTTCTCTGTTTTCGATGAGTTTGATAGTGAGAGGCGTGGATATGGAGTAAGGGAGGTTTGAAACCACCTTGAATCTTTCCTGTATATCTTTGTAGTCATAATGAAGGGCGTTAGCATTGACTAAAGAGATATTGTCGTATGATGACAATCTGTCTTTAAGAATACGGCAGAGTTTTTTGTCTATTTCTATAGCTATGACCCTTTTTGCAATGTCCGCCAGTCTCGATGTGAGTATGCCTGCGCCGGGACCTATCTCTACCACCGTATCGTCGGATGAAAGGCTTGCGGAATCTACGATTTTTTCCGCAGCGGATTCGTCAATCAAAAAATGCTGCCCCAGTCTTTTTCTTCTTGACATAGGAAATTATAAAAATTTGCCACGGACGGACACGGACTAAATAAAAAGCAGAATACAGAAGCCAGAATACAGAATTCAGAAGAACGGCAATTTTTGTTTTTATTCTGGCTTCTGACTTCTGGCTTCTAATGGTTTTGTCCGTGTAAGTCTGTGGCTAATCAGTTTTTTCTTCTATTGTTTCTCCATCCACCTGAGCGGCAGGATGATTTTAAATGTCGTCCCTTTACCATGCCCGCTTTCCACCTTTATCTCTCCGAGATGCTCGGATATTATCTGTTTTGCGAGCGGCAAGCCCATGCCGAATCTTTGCGTCTTTGTGCTGAAAAACGGGTCGAATATGTTATTTATATCTTCGCTGCCGATGCCGCTTCCTGTATCGGAAATTGCGAGGACTGCATTGTTTCCTTCTTCAAGGACTGCGACCGAGACCCTGCCGCCTTCGGAGGAGGCTTCGACGGCGTTTCTTATAATCTGAAGTATTGCGATGCTCAATAGATTTTTTTCTGCATTTATATTTAAAGCCAGTCCGGAAAGATTGGCCTCCAGCTTCAAGCCCTTTTCCTCCGCCTCCCTTTTTACAACGGAGAGGACGCCTTCCATTATTTTATTAATATCTTCGTATTTGAATATGGAGCGCCTGCTTTTTAAAAGGGTCTCGAAGTCTTTTACGATGCCCTCCAGCTTTTCCGCCTCATTCGTGATATTTTTAAGGCTTTCCTTTAACCTGCCGGAGACACTCTCTTTTTCTATAAGCCGTTTGCATAACCCGCCTATTACAGTTGCGGGGTTTCTCAGCTTGTCTGCTATTGTCAATGCCATTAAGCCCATTGTCCTTTCTGCAATAAGGGTCTCCAATTCCTGATTCATTTCTTCGAGCGTCCGTTTATAGTCCTTTTCGAGTTCTACGAGCCTCCGGTATTTAACCGCCTTTTCTACGGAGTGGACAAGCTGCTCCACTTTGTAGGGCTTTATTATAAAATCAAAGGCGCCTTTTTTTATTGCCTCAACCACCTTGTCCATATCTGCATAGGCGGTCATAAGAATTACTGGCATCTCCGGGGTAGAGTTGCGGATGTTTTGGAGGAGTTCGATGCCCGAGACCTCCGGCATTACTATATCCGTCAATACTACATCGATATGGGCATCCTGCATCCTGTTCAGCGCATCTGCAACGTTATTACAGGTTATCGTAGAATATCCATATCCCGCGAGCAGTAATGAAGTTGACTCGAGGACATGAGGGTCGTCGTCTACTACAAGGATTGAGCCGAAATGTCTCCGATTCATTTATCCAGCACCTCCCTTACCTTCCTTAAAAGCTCATTAGGCATAACCGGCTTCGGGATGAAGTTTAAACCGGTTTCAAGCATACCTTTATTATGAATAATATCCGCAGTATAACCGCTCATAAAGAGCGGCTTGATGCCGGGATTAAGCGCCTTGATTTTTTCATAAACCTCTCTGCCGTTTTTTTTGGGCATTATGGTATCGAGCAATAGCAAATGTATCTTGTCCCTGTTTTCATTAAATACCTTTATAGCATCCTCTCCGTCAACCGCCTCGATTATCCTATATCCAACCCTTTCGAGCGCATCCTTTATGAAATTTCTTACCTCTGTATTATCCTCTGCTACCATGATGGTTTCAGTTCCGCCCTTTGGCTTTGGCATAGCCTTTACCGGCGATTCTTCGATATTCGATTCGGTAAGCGGAAAGTATATTTTGAAGGTAGTTCCTTTGCCGGGCTCGCTGTATACATTTATATAGCCGTCATGCTGTTTTATTATTCCGTATACTATCGAGAGTCCGAGTCCTGTCCCTTTTCCAACATCTTTTGTCGTAAAAAAAGGCTCGAATATCATCTTCCTGGTTTTCTCATCCATGCCTATTCCCGTATCCGTTACGGAAAGGACTGCATAATCTCCGGTTTTTTCGAAGAGTTTTCTTTTTGCATAGTCCTCATCTGCCTTGAATGTCCCCGTCTCTATGGCTAACAGCCCGCCGTTGGGCATGGCGTCTCTCGCATTGGTGCATAGATTCATCACGACCTGTTCTATCTGACCGCTGTCTGCCATGATGATTAACTTTTTATCGGCGAGAGCGGTTTTTAATTCTATGTCTTCGCCTATTACCCTCGATAAAAGCTTTTCTATCCTGCTTACAATATCGTTAAGGTTTACGGGCTGTGGATTTATTATCTGTTTTCTGCCGAATGCAAGAAGCCCTCTCGTCAGATTTGCTGCCCTTTCGGACGAGGATAGTATTTGCCCTGCATAATGCCTCAGCGCCGTGTCTTCGCCTGCCTGTGTTTTCAGCAAGGTTCCATAGCCTATGATTGCAGTAAGGATGTTATTGAAGTCATGGGCAATCCCGCCGGCCAGATGTCCTATTGCCTGCATCTTCTGTGCTTGTTGAAGCTCCTCGTTGACCTTAACCAATTCATCCGTGCGCTCCTTCACAAGCTCCTCGAGCCGGGAGCGGTGCTTCTTTAATTCATCCTCTGCATTTTTGCGGTCCGTTATATCCCGCACAATCCCGCTGAAGAAAATTCCCTCTTTTGTCTTCCATTTGGAAAGGGAAAGCTCCAGAGGGAATTCGCTGCCGTCTTTTCTTAATCCGACCAATTCCACCGTCTTTCCTATGATATTCGATTCTCCCGTAGAAATCACACGCCCTATTCCCTTTTTATGCGCCTCGCGGTATCTCTCGGGTATTATCGATGTAATGGGCTTGCCGATTGCATCGTCCGGAGAGAGTCCGAACATGGTTACCGCCCTCTGGTTCCAGAAGACGATATTGCCATGGCTGTCAATAGAGATTATGGCATCGCTTGCAGATTGTGCGACAGAGCGGAACCTCTCCTCGTTCTTTTCCACGGACTCCAGTGTCCAACTGTTGTAGAGGGCGATCGACGCAAGCCCTGCAAATGCAGATGCCATACGCGCGTCGTTTTCATCGAAGCCGCCCTGCTTATTGGCAATGCCGAGCAGTCCGACCGCCTTGCCGTCGAGCACGAGTGGGGCAAACAGAACATTATCGAGGCTTGCATGTCCGAAGGGCATATATTTCTGCCATTCGCTTTTTTTAAAATCGTTGTCATATACCGTTCTAATTTCATGATATGCCTCGGCGCGCAGCCCGCGTATCGGCATCGGCAGGCTCGGGTCTACCGTGCATGGAAGCCCCCCGGAATCCAAAAATAAGACCCTATTCTCCGCTCCGTCTTCGCTGAGGAGCGCGACATAGCCGGCAGCTGCTCCGATTAAATTTTTGCATGTATCGAATATAGCGCGGGCTGTCTCATTAAAATCCCGGTATTTCAGGATGGTGCGGGATGCCTCGAGAAGCGCCGATACCTCTTTCTCCTTTCGCATGGATTCGTTTAAGGCATTCCGCAGATTTTCCTCTATTTTTTTATATCTTTCGATTTCATCTGTCATATACAAGGAACTCAATAAACCAGGCGCCGAGACACAGAGGAAAGATAATCTTTTATTTTTTTATTTTCTGTGCCTCAGTGTCTCGGTGGTTAAAATCAGGTTTTTGCCCTTATCCCCCGACGCTTATAATATATTTCTTTTGACATGCAATATCAATATATGTTAAAAATTTTTTATGTCTGTTAGCAAGCCTAATTTCGACGGCATTGTAGGCGAAAGCGAGAAAATAAGAAATGTATTCTCTCTCGTAGAGAAGACTCTCGATAACAACAGCACTATTCTGATACTTGGCGAGAGCGGGACCGGCAAGGAATTAATCGCAAAGGCGATACATTATAACAGCAGCCGCTCGGATAAACCGCTGATACCGGTAAACTGCGGCGCAATTCCCGAAGACCTCCTCGAGAGCGAGCTGTTCGGCCATGAGAAAGGCTCGTTTACAGGCGCTATAAAGACGAGGATAGGCAGGTTCGAGCTTGCAAACGGCGGCACGATATTTTTGGATGAGATAGGGGATATGAGCCCCACCCTCCAGGTTAAGCTGCTCAGGGTTCTTCAGGAGCAGGAGTTCGAGAGGGTAGGGGGGATGAAGCCCCTGAAGGTTGATGTAAGGGTTATCGCAGCGACACACAGGGATTTGGAGAAGGCGGTCGAGTCAAATCGTTTTCGGGAAGATTTATACTACCGCTTGAATGTAATCCCCATTTCGATTCCGCCTCTAAGAGAGAGAAAATCCGATATACCGCTTCTCATAAATCATTTTTTATCGAAGTGCAACCGCATAAAGAATAGAAATGTGGAAGGGTTTTCGGATAAAACTATGGAGTGTCTCAGGGAATATTCGTGGCCCGGAAATGTAAGGGAATTGGAGAATATCGTCGAAAGGGTCGTTATATTAAAAGGGGCGGGCATTGTTCAGCCTTCGGATTTGCCGGAAAAGGTGCGGAAGGGGAATGGGGCTGCCGTTGCACTTCATACCGATGATGAAAAATTGGTAATACCGGATGATATGGCAGTCGAAAGCGTGTCTTCTGCCGGTATTCCGGATAGCGGAATTGACCTAAATAAGATGGTTGAGGATTTTGAAAACAGGCTTATTATGGAGGCATTAAAAAAGTCGGAGTGGAATAAGGCAAGGGCAGCGGAGATGCTCGGCATAAAAAGAACTACATTGATAGAAAAATTAAAAAAGAAAGGTATTAATAAGGAGGAGGTTTGATGGCAGATAGTTACATCCAGTCCCTCTTTGCCGGGAGGCTTGGAGGGAATAATTTCGGCAAGGATACGAAGATATACAAGTTCGAAAAGATAAAGAGGGCAAAAAGGGCTGCAAAGGAAAAAAATCCCGATGTCGAGCTTATAGACCTCGGTGTAGGGGAGCCGGATGAAATGGCATTTCCCGCCGTAGTAAAGACAATGCAGAAAGAGTGCGCAAAGCCCGAGAACAGGGGATATGCGGATAACGGCATACAGGAATTTAAGGATGCCGCAGTTAGATACATAGAGAAGGTATACGGCGTCCCCGGTATAGACCCGGTAAACGAGGTGCTTCACTCCATAGGCTCGAAACCTGCTCTCGCAATGTTTCCTTCCATTTATATAAATCCCGGGGATGTTACCCTGATGACTGTGCCGGGCTATCCTGTGATTGCCACCCATACTAAGTGGTATGGCGGAGAGGTATACAGCCTGCCGTTGATAGAAGAGAACGGCTTTTTGCCTGTTCTCGATTCAATACCGCCGGATATTAAAAAAAGGGCAAAGCTCCTCTATCTGAATTATCCGAACAATCCTACAGGCGCGGTTGCCACGAGGGAATTTTATGATAAGGTTGTAATGTTTGCAAAGGAGAATAATGTAATTGTGGTTCATGACAGCGCATACTCTGCATTGAATTACGATGGAAAGCCCTTCAGCTTTCTATCGGTTCCCGGCGCAAGGGATGTTGGAGTCGAGATACATTCCCTTTCAAAGGCATTCAATATGACAGGGTGGAGGCTTGCCTTTGTCGTAGGCAATCCGCTGGTGGTGAGCGGATTCGGTCATGTGAAGGACAACTGCGATTCCGGTCAATTCATAGCAATACAAAAGTCGGGCATATATGCCTTAAATCATCCGGAGATTACGGCTGCCATCTGCGAAAAATACGAGAGGAGGCTCAAGATGATGGTGGATGTATTGAAATCGGTTGGTTTTAACGCAAAGATGCCGGCGGGCTCGTTCTATCTATATGTAAAAGCGCCGAAGGGTATAAAGGGCGGGAGGAGATTCGAATTGGCAGAGGATTTCTCCGAATATCTGATAACCGAAAAATTGATCTCCACGGTTCCATGGGACGATGTAGGTCATTACATACGGCTCTCGGCAACCTTCATTGCAAAGGGTAAGAAAGAGGAAAATAGGGTTATGAAAGAGGTGCAAAAAAGATTGTCCGATATGAATCTTGAGTTTTAAGCCGAGAAAATCCGGTAATGTATTTAAAAGATAGGATTGTTTCCATAATAGATAAGCTTGCCCGGTTATTCAACCGCTATTACAAGTATTTCCCCTACCTGTCTCTTTTTCTCGGTATATTGACTATACTGCTGTGGGAAAGGGGCTTTGATTTCATAAGATGGGTATTCATGTATTTGATATTCATTGGAATTACGACCCTTCTCTTTTTAAGATTCGTAAAATACCTTCCGCATGAAAACAAATTCTTTTCTATTGCCGTCTGGTGTGTTGAATTTATAAACCAAAATCTATATCAGGATTTAATTTTTTTTCTCCTCCCGATTTATTATCAGAGTTCGACTCTCTTTTCCAAAAATGTCGTCTTCCTTATAATAATTGCGGTATTGGGCATTATAACTACCTTCGATAATGTCTACCGCATATTAATCCTGAGAAATAGAATAACCCAATTTTTATTCTATGCCTTTAATCTGTTCGCATTTCTAAATTTCTGCCTGCCGGTGCTTTTTGGCATAAGGAATATTTATAGTCTCTATATAAGTATCGCCGCTGCCGTCTTGCTGCTGACGCCTATTTTCATTGATTACAGGGAATTATTTAAGACAACCCCCCTCACCTCACCTCTCCACTCGGGGGAGAGGGTTAGGGTGAGGGGGAATTTTATATTTTCAAAAACAAAGGCAGGACTTGTTTTTGCGGCAATGCTGCTCTCTCTGCTGACAATAAATATGCTGAAGGATTTTATACCGCCTGTCCCCTTGAAGATTGTTTTTGGAACGGCAAGTGTTGATATTGACAGGGTGAAAAGAGAGCCTGTAACCCCCTTTTCCGCTATATCTTCAAAAGGGCTTGAAGCGATATACTGCTATACATCCATATTTGCCCCGATGGGCATAAAAGAAAATCTATGGCATGTGTGGAAAAGGGACGGCATAGTGGTGCAAAGGGTCAGGCAGGATATTACAGGCGGAAGAAAAGAGGGCTACAGGACATGGTCGAGAAGGACTGCTGCCGGAAATAATACGGCAGGCGCATGGACAGTGGATGTGGAGACAGGGGGAGGGCAGTTAATCGGAAGGGTCAGGTTTAAAATTACCGATTAAATACAGATGTGATATAATTTTTTATCCATAATAAATAGAAAAAGGTTATAATAGCGGAGAAACTTTCCTCTCACTTCCGTTATTTTTTCTTTAGAAAAAATAAAAAGTCGTTCGAGAAAAGTTTCTCCGCTTATAAAATTTTCTTGCCAAAAAAGCAAGAATTTAATCTGTAAGTTACTAATGGATACCATCGAGAAGCTTAAAATATTGTCCAAAGATTCGCAGTATGATATGGCATGTGCATGCGGGAGCAGCAAGGATGACCGCCGCAGGAGGGGACTGGACGGCAAATGGCTCTATCCTGTCTCCCTGCCGCAGGGAGGCTATTCGATTCTTTTTAAGACCCTCCTCTCGAATTCCTGCACAAGCGACTGCAAATACTGTCCTCTGCGCTCGGAAACGGATGTGCAGAGATGCACTATCAAACCGGAGGAAACCGTCTCTACATTCATGGAATATCTGAAAAGGAAAAAGGCATTCGGCATGTTTCTAAGCTCCGGTGTTATCGGCAGCCCCGACTATACTATGGATAAAATCAATACAACCGCCCGTTTGCTAAGATATAAGCATAACTTTAAAGGCTACATACATCTGAAAATCATCCCCGGCGCATCCGATGCTGCAATCGAGGATACCCTTTCCCTTGCGAGCGCAGTATCTCTAAACATCGAGACGCCCGGCAAAAAACACTTTGACATCCTATCGAGCAAAAAGGATTATATGAACGATATTATCCGCCCTTTGAAACTCCTCTCCAATCTCACAGGCAAAGGGAAAAGGTTTTCCCGTGTCAAATGCACAACGCAGTTTATCGTAGGGGCATCGGATGAGACGGATTCGGAAATCATCGAATATATGTCCGGACTGTATAACCGCCTCAATTTCAAGAGGGTTTATTTCTCTGCATATCAAAAAGGGCTTGGAAACTCGGATATTCCAGGAGAAAGGCAAATTTTATCCGCTCCGGACAATTCCTTTATGCGGGAGCATCGCCTGTATCAGGCAGATTACCTCATCAGAAAATACGGATTTGACTCGAAAGATATTATACTCGACAAAAGCGGCAATCTGAGATTGGACAAAGACCCTAAAGAAATCTGGGCGGAGAGCCACCCTGAATTTTATCCTGTCAGGCTCAATACCTCAAACAAAGAGTCTCTGCTGAGAGTGCCGGGACTTGGAACAGATACAGTGGCAAAGATACTGAAGATTCGTAAAGAGGGGAGGATTACCAATCTTGAAGCCCTCGGAGTAAAAGGCAAAAGACTCGAAAAGGCAAAGGGATATGTAATTATTGAGTGAGAGTTGACTGATTTCATAAACCAACCACTTCGTTCTGAAGCTCGTTAATCTGGTCTCTCAGCTTTGCCGCTTTCTCGAACTCCAGGTTCTTTGCGGCCTCTTTCATCTCTTTTTCGAGGGATTCGATTATCTTTTTTACTTCATCCTTTGGAAGATACTCTGCGCCTTTCTCGGCAACTGCAGGGACGGTATAGTAATCCGCCTCATAGATGCTGCCCAGAACTTCGTGTATATGTTTTTTAATTGACTCCGGGGTTATTCCGTTCTTTTCATTGTATTCCTCCTGTATGATTCTCCTGCGTCTTGTCTCGTCGATTGCCCTTTGCATCGAGCCTGTAACTGTGTCCGCATACATTATAACCTCACCCGACACATTTCTTGCCGCCCTTCCGCTTGTTTGAATCAGGGATACTTCAGACCTTAAAAATCCCTCTTTATCGGCATCGAGTATTGCAACCAGAGAGACTTCCGGTATATCGAGACCTTCTCTCAATAGGTTTATTCCTATCAGGACATCGAATTCTCCGAGTCTTAATTCTCTTATTATCTTGACCCTTTCGAGCGTGTCTATATCCGAATGGAGATACCTGACCCTTACCCCTAAATCCTGATAATACTCCGTCAAATCCTCGGCAAATTTCTTTGTAAGCGTTGTAACCAGCACCCTCTCGCTTCTCTCCGCCCTCAGTCTTATCTCATGCAGGAGGTCATCCACCTGTCCTTTTACAGGTTTTACTGTGATTTGCGGGTCTGTAAGCCCCGTTGGCCTGACCACCTGCTCGATAATCGTTCTGCCGCTCTTTTCCATCTCATATTGTGAAGGCGTTGCCGATACATAAATGGCTTGATTGACCCTGCTTTCAAACTCCTTAAAATTGAGGGGTCTGTTATCCAATGCAGATGGGAGACGAAAGCCGTATTGAACGAGGGTGCTTTTTCTCGACCTGTCCCCTTCATACATGCCTCTTATCTGCGGAACGGTAACATGGCTTTCGTCTATAAAGAGCAAAAAATCTTCCGGGAAGTAATCGAGCAGTGTCGGCGGCGGCTCTCCCTGCATCCTGCCTGTAAGATGCCTCGAATAATTCTCGATGCCGTGGCAGTATCCTACCTCTTTCATCATCTCTATATCGAACATAGTCCTCTGCGATACTCTCTGCGCCTCCAGATATTTTTCATCATGCTCGAAATTGGCGCTTACCTCCAAAAGCTCTTTTTTGATTGTTTTAATCGCCCTCTCCGTTGTATCTTTGGTAGTTACATAATGGCTGTTAGGATATATTATAAGCTTCCTGTGCCTGTTTACCGAAACGGCTCTCAGCGGGTCAATTCTGTGAATCGCTTCAATCTCGTCTCCGAAAAATTCTATCCTTACAGCCCTCTCGCTTTCATAGGCAGGGAATATCTCCACAACATCGCCCATTACCCTGAATGTCCCTCTGCGGAAATCAATGTTGTTTCTTTCATACTGCATCTCCACCAATCTTGAAAGGACTTCTTCCCTCTCAATCCGTTGTCCTTCCTCTATTTTTAAAACTATCTCCGAATATTCCTCCGGCGAGCCAAGGCCGTATATACAGGAGACGCTTGCCACAATTATTACATCCCGCCTCTCAAATAGAGAATAAGTAGCGGAATGCCTCATCATCTCTATCTCTTCGTTTATCGAGGAGTCCTTTTCTATATATGTATCGGATTGAGGAATATAAGCCTCAGGCTGGTAATAATCATAATAGCTGACGAAATACTCCACTGCATTTTCAGGGAAAAATGCCTTGAATTCGTTATACAGTTGGGCAGCGAGGGTTTTATTATGGGCAATAACAAGGGTCGGCTTTTGGACCCTCTCGATGACATTCGCCATTGTAAAGGTTTTGCCGGAGCCTGTAACACCGAGTAAGACCTGGTGTTTAAAACCTTTCAGGAGGTTACGGTAGAGTTTATCTATTGCCTGAGGCTGATCGCCTTTCGGCTTAAAATCCGAGACAAGCTTAAATTTTTCCATATATAAAATAGGTTTTTTTTGTTCCCGGCTATTGACAAATCGAATATCAGCTATTATAATATAGTTAAGCCATGGGCACAGTTTGGGCAAAACGATGGGAGTGATGGCGAAGTTTCCCATGTGTTAAGTCCCAAAAAGCAGCGAGACAGCCTTAGATGGCTCGATGCCCCGAACTTCGCACGGTAGTGCAGGGAGTGTGGGTTTATAAGTTCGGGGCTATTTTTTTGAAAAATTATAAAAATTGGACACAGATTTACACAGGAAAAAGAGAAATGTCATTCTGAGCGAAGCGAAGAATCTTAAAACCAAGATTCCTCACTTCGTTCGGAATGACAGAGCGAAGGGTTCGGAATGACATTTCTGTGTTCATCTGTGTATTATTAGGTTTTTGTTATTCCCGTCGAGTTTAATAACCTTCGGTTTGATATTCCTTGCCTCGTCTTCATCCATTAAACAGTATGAGGCTATAATTAAAAGGTCTCCAATAGATACAAGCCGAGCTGCTGCTCCATTTACGCTTATAACCCCGCTCCCTGATTTACCTTCTATAGCATAAGTCTCGAACCTGTTCCCGTTATTTATATCGTATACCTGAACCTGCTCATAAGGGAGTATATCCGCTTTTTTGAGGAGTTTGCTGTCTATCTCGATGCTTCCCTCATAGTTAATATTGGCATCCGTAACCTTTGCCCTGTGAATTTTTGCCTTAAGCATTATCCTTTTCATTTTACCTCCAATACACAATTATCTATAAGCCTTGCCTTTCCTATCCTGACTGCCAATGCCGCAAGCGCTTTATTATCAATTAGTTCTATATCTTTAAGCGTGTCAGTGTCGCAAATTGAAATATAATCTATCTTTGTCCCTTCTTCATTTTTTATAATCCTTTCCATTATATTTATTATATTTTCTGCCTTTCTCTCTCCGTTTTTTACCATATCTTGAGACATTTTAAGCGACCTATAAATAGATGCCGCAGTTATCCTCTCTTTTCCGCTCAAATAATCGTTTCTTGAACTTATTGCCAATCCGTCATCTTCCCTCACCGTAGGCATGCCCGCTATCTCGATATTCAGATTCAAATCCCTGACCATACTCTTTACGACTAATAATTGTTGGTAGTCCTTTTCCCCAAAATATGACCTGTCTGGCGCAACGATATTGAATAATTTTAATACAACGGTAGCAACACCTTTGAAATGTCCCGGTCTAAACTTTCCGCATAGAGCCTCTGTAATATCCTCTACATGGACGAAGGTCTTAAATCCTTCCGGATACATATCGTCTGCGGAGGGTAAAAATAAAATATCCACACCTGCATCCGAGGCTGTTATCTTATCCCTTTCTATATCCCGCGGATAGCTGTTATAATCTTCTCCCTGAACGAATTGTGTAGGATTGACGAATATAGAAAGAACTACTGCATCGTTATATTTCTTTGCCTCGTTTATAAGAGATATATGCCCTATATGAAGGGCGCCCATAGTCGGGACAAAGCCTATGCTCTTGTTCTTACTTTTTAAATCAATAGAAGCCCGACGCATCTCTTTAATTGAGGTTATTATTTTCATATAAAACACTTCATACAAAAATACCTTTTTAAACGCAAAGACGCAAAGTTATAAAGAAAGATGCAAAGAAATTAAAAGCTTTGCGGCTTTGCTCCCTTTGCGCCTTTGCGTTAATCCTTTTTTCCCATTTGCGTTCTCTACGGTTAAATCAGGTTTTTATCTCCTTCTTTACCGGACGGAGATGGCTCTTTTCCATAAAATAACTGTGGTCTTCCCCCGGAAAGTTGCCCTCCGAAACATCCTTCATATATTCCTTGACGGCATTTTTAACAGTTTCGCCTATATCCACATATTGCTTTACGAATTTCGGCTTAAACTCTCCTGACAATCCAATAATATCGTGAATTACCATAATCTGTCCGTCGCAAAACGGCCCTGCGCCAATCCCTATAGTAGGTATCTTTAAGGCATTGGTTATTTCCTTAGCCAATTCGAGAGGTATACCCTCGAGCAGCATGGAGAATGCGCCTGCGTCTTCGAGCGCTTTTGCATCTTCGACTATTTCTCTTGCCTGAGACGGTTTTCTTCCCTGAACCTTATACCCGCCGAATTTGTGAATCGCCTGAGGCGTAAGCCCTACATGCCCCATGACAGGTATGCCAATATCCGTGAGTGCCGATACTATATCCTGCATGACAATACCGCCTTCCAGTTTTACCGCCTCCGCTCCCCCCTCTTTGACCAGCCTGCCGGCATTCTCCAAAGCCTCATCGATAGATACCTGATATGACATAAATGGCATATCAGCCATTAAAAGAGCCTTCTTTACACCTCTCTTTACCGCCTTAGTATGATAAATCATATCCTCGATAGTCACAGGAAGGGTATTTTCATAACCGAGGACAGTCATACCGAGAGAATCCCCCACAAGAATAATGTCAACTCCCGATTCATCCAACAGTTTTGCAAAGGGATAGTCGTAGGCTGTCAGGGCTGTAATCTTCTTGTTTTGAGACTTCATTCTCTGTATATCGATAACCGTAACCTTATTATTTTCCATTTTTTTCTTCCCCCGAAAAATAAAAAAGCCTTCTGAACTCGGGTCCAGAAGGCTTCGCAATCACATGATATGACTCGGGGCTTTAGTTTTAAGTCCCCTGTCGGTGATTTACTTTTTTGTCTATCCTTCCGTCCCGGTCCACTCTATTTGGATCCAAGCGGCGAATAATATTCTACACCCTTTTTATGGGATAAAATCTTTTTAATTAAATCTTCCAAATCGCCTTTTCTATCTACAAAATCGATTTCATTTGTATTTACTATCAAAAGAGGCGATTGATTGTAGTGGAAAAAATAATTATTAAATGATTTGTTTACCTCATCGAGATATTCATCGGCGATGCCTTTTTCGAACCCCCTGCCTCTGGATTTAATTCTTATCTTCAGGGTATCAATGTCTGCCTGCAGGTATATCAGCAAATCGGGGATTGGAACTCTATGCTTTAATAATGAGTATACCTCATCATACAGCCTGATTTCATCGCTCGTAAGATTAATATACGCAAATATTCTGTTTCTGTCAAATATATAATCGGTAATCGCAACTCTGTTGAACAGGTTATGCTGGGATAGCTCTATGATCTGCCTGTATCTGCTTAAGAGAAAAAACATCTCTGTCTGAAATGTGTATTTTTCTTTGTTTTTGTAAAATTTTTCGAGGAACGGGTTATCTTCGACCGTTTCCAATACGACATTTGCATTGAAGCGCTCGCCAAGCAATCGGGCGAGGCTGGTCTTGCCTGCGCCTATAGAGCCTTCGATAGCGATGTATCTGGCTTTATCCATAACTATACTCCAATAATTCCACCCTCTGGCTGAAATTAAGCTCTTTTAGAAGTTCTTTTACTGTTTTCCCGATAACAGGATGGACAAGATTGCCTGCTATCTCCGAGAGAGGCTCGAGGACAAATCTTCTATTGTGCATTTCGGGATGGGGAATCTTTAAATTATCTTCATCTATTACGAGTTTATCAAAAAGAAGAATATCAAAATCAATTATCCTCGGTCCCCATTTTATACCCCTTTCCCTTCCGAACCTCTTTTCTATATCCTTCAGAGCAATAAGGAGGGCATGGGGCGTCAAATAGGTCTCGATTTTTATTGCGCAGTTTACGAACCAATCCTGCTCAAGATAAGCGACAGGCTCTGTTTTATAAAAAGAAGATACTGCAATTATTCTGGCTATCTTTCCTATCTCGCCAATACCTTTTAAACAATTATCCGCTGCATTCCCCTCGTTAGAGCCGATGCCTATGGATACGGGATATTTGGACATAATAAAATGATAGCATCCTTCCTTAAAAAAAACAAACCCCTCACCTTAATCCTCTCTCCTCGGGTGAGAGGATTAAGGTGAGGGGTTTATGCAATTTTTGCTCTTGATTTTTTTGATTGACATATAGATTTTGATTAATGTAGACTTAATAAACCCTCGAAAAAACCCTTTTTTTTCGCTCCGGATTATTCAGGCTTATAAACCGTGAAAGATATTTTTTTGGAAAAGATACACTGGCGTCATTTTTTTGGAGGCTTCTCGTTCCTGCTCATTATCCTGCAGCTTTTCACAGGAATCTTCCTTATCTTTTTTTACGACCCTTCGCTCGATAATGCCTATCTAAGCGTCCAGCATCTGACGAACAAGGTTACAGGCGGCAGTTTGATGAGAAATATGCACAGGTGGATAGCCTTTTCACTGGTTATTGCTATTCTGATACATACAATTAGATGTGTGTTGAGATTGGATTTTATGAATTCGTCGAAGAGAGTTCTCTGGCTTACAGGCGTTTTATTGCTTCTTCCGACCTTCCTCCTTATTGTAACGGGTCTTATCCTGCCGTGGGAATGGAAGGGATATTGGTTTATGGAGATAATTCCAAATCATTCGGAGTTTATCCCTTTTATAGGCCATAAACTGAAGTCCTTTTTTATCGAAAGTTTTACGCTGCCGCGCTATCAGGTTATTCACATATTAGTCCTTCCGATTATCTTCCTCATCTTGCTCGATTATCATTTTTTAGACAAATTGAGAAAGAGGGGTGTATTTACTTATATTTACAGGCATAGCTTATTAGCGCTTCCCTTGCTGGCTGCAATCGTTGCCCTCGCAAAATATATTACTATTCCATCCGAAGACCCCGATGTCATTCCCTTGCCCCTTGAAGGGGAATATATGCCTGCGCCGGAGTGGTATTACTTAATACTGCTTTTGCCTCTTATGTATTTTAAAGGCAGCCTTATACCGGTTCTAACGATATATATCCCGCTTCTGTTTTTCATAGCCTTTGCCTTTTTGCCCTATTATTTAAAAAGGAGGGGTGTCAGAGAAAATTCCGAGGCAGAGGAATATAATAATCCTGCCCCATTGAAAAAGGTTTTTATCAGAGGCTCGCTGACGGTAATAATATTTGCAATATGCGCCTCCCTTATATATCTCGGGGCTTACAATTCGCCGACCCTCGGATGCAACGGATGCCATCACCTTAAAAGCGGGTTCAGAATGGGCATTGTGCCTAAACAATTTAAGGATAGAAATGTCCTGCCTAATCTGGATGATAATCAGTGGATGATGGGACACTGGTTCTATCCGACCGAAATATACTGATTTATAGCGAGCTTGTCGAACCTATGTCTTCAAAATGGAAGATTATAACGATACTTGCATTGTCTGCCGCTGTTATTCTTAGTGTATATTTTTGGGGATGGGGGCAGAGGGCGGCGAAGAGGGATGCCGGAATATTTATTCATGCAATGATGAATAGAGATTTCGAAGTCATATTCGGCTATCATGCCTTTTCCCAGAAGAGGACGGAAATTGCCTTAAAAAACCCTGCAACTGCCGAAGTCAACATGAAAGCAATATACGGCGAGCAGAAAGCCCTATTCGATCAAGCGCAGCATACAAATAATTTAAAGGAATTCTGGTCTGAGAAATATCTCTTGATTAATGATATGAAATATAATATAACAGGCGTAAAAATGCTGGAAGATATAGAAAACCCTTCTTCGCCAATAAGAGAGAGATGGGATGCGGTTATCGAGGCGGATGTGGAATATACGAATAAAGAAACTGCGCCCGACATTAACGGCAAGGTCAAGGACGTTACATATCTGATGAGATTCGTCCACAGCAGAAATGTTGCAAGGACATGGGTCGTAAAGCCGCAATATAAAAGATGGCTGTTTAAGAACATTGCCGTGAAAGAGGGAAGTTTGGTCTATTGGTAATTTTTTCCGAGAGAAACAAAAACCTGATTAGCCACAACCAAAAAAACAAAAGACTTGAACACGAATGCCACGAATGGACGAATTACACTAAAATAAAAGTGTCAGAGTATCAGAGTATCAAAG
>CAYMMR010000007.1:0-26943 GCA_964391545.1 uncultured Nitrospinota bacterium
AAGGGGCAAGTTTGTTTTTATCTTGACCCATGACCCATGACCCATGACCCTGTTCTTTCTGACCCTTTGCTTCGCTCAAGGCAGACTCCATGAGTTTATAAAATGGTTTCTCATAGGTGGAATATAAATACGGCGTATGAGCAACAAACTCGGCAGCGCATGTATCCACCTTTTTGAATACTGCATTAATGCCGGCATCCTTTCTTGCTTTCCGTATTTCTATTTCTTTTTTATTGAGTAATACGGCAAGTCTTCTATCGGAAAAACCGAGTTCCTTTGCCCTACGCAATAAATCAGGGGCAAGGGGCAAGGGGCAAGGGGCAAGTTTGTTTTTATCTTGACCCATGACCCATGACCCATGACCATCTTCTTTTTGACCCATGACCCATGACCCCTGACCCAGCTTTTTTTCAAACTCCACTATCTCCTTCATATTATGAAGAAACCATCTGTCTATTTTTGTCAGGTCATGGACTTCGGCAATTTCCATCCCTTCCCGTAAAGCCTGCGCTATATACCATACCCTCTCCCAGTTCGGCACCCTTAATTTCTTTTTTATTTCCTCTATTTCTTGCCCCTTGCCCCTCCCCCTTAATAAAGGGGGATTGAGGGGGTTGTCCCCTTGCCCCTGTATTTCTTCCAATCCATACCTATCAATCTCCATAGATACTATTGCCTTCTGCAGAGCCTCTTTAAATGTCCTCCCGATTGCCATAGCCTCGCCTACGGATTTCATCTGTGTTGTCAAGGTCTGGTCTGCCTGCGGGAATTTCTCGAATGCAAACCGGGGGAATTTTACGACACAGTAATCGATGGTCGGCTCGAAGGATGCCGGTGTTTCTTTTGTTATGTCATTGGGGATTTCATCGAGGGTATAGCCCACAGCCAATTTCGCTGCTATCTTTGCAATAGGAAAACCCGTTGCCTTAGACACAAGGGCAGAACTCCTCGATACCCTCGGATTCATCTCGATTACAACCATCTTCCCGTTCTCCGGATTTACTGCAAACTGTATATTAGAGCCTCCTGTCTCTACTCCAATCTCCCTGATAATCTTTATAGAGGCATCTCTCATTATCTGATACTCTTTGTCTGTCAGTGTCTGGGCAGGGGCTACTGTTATACTGTCTCCTGTATGGACTCCCATAGGGTCGAAATTCTCTATGGAGCATATTATTACAACATTGTCCTTTAAATCCCTCATTACCTCCAATTCATACTCTTTCCATCCGATAACGGACTTTTCTATTAAAAGCTCATGGACAGGGCTCATGGAAAGCCCCCACTCCACCTGTTTTTCATACTCCTCCATATTGTAGGCAATATTTCCGCCTGCGCCTGCAAGGGTAAAGGAGGGGCGTATTATTGCAGGAAAGCCGATATGCTCTACCGCCCTCATTGCCTCTGCCTTTGAATGCGCATAAAAGCTATCAGGAACATCGAGACCTATCCTCGTCATTGCCTCTTTAAAAAGCTCCCTGTCCTCTGCCTTTTTTATTGCAGGCAGCTTGGCGCCTATAAGCTCTACTCCGTATTTTTTTAGCACGCCGTTTTCGGCAAGGGCAACTGCGGTATTAAGTCCTGTCTGTCCTCCGATTGTCGGCAAAAGCGCATCGGGTCTTTCCTTTTCAATAATCTTCGCGGTAATCTCGGGTGTTATAGGCTCTATGTATGTCCTGTCCGCTATCTCCGGGTCAGTCATTATAGTAGCAGGATTGCTGTTTATGAGGACTACCTCGTAGCCCTCCTCCTTCAAAGCCTTGCAAGCCTGTGTCCCGGAATAATCGAACTCGCATGCCTGCCCTATAATAATGGGACCTGACCCAATCAATAATATTTTCTTAATATCCGTTCGTTTTGGCATTTATGACCTCGATTTATGAAGATTAGATTAATCTCATTTCCCTTTTATATAATTCTCAGTTCCTGCTGTAAATAGTTTCAACCTAAATTGAGCGATTCTTCGTTGTCATTGCGAGGCGAAGCCGAAGCAATCTCAATCGATGATAGGAGATTGCTTCGCACCCTTTGGGTTCTCGCAATGACAGGTCAGACAAGCGCTTAACCCAAGAATCGCTCAATTTAGGTTCAAGATACCTTCACCTTCTTTAACGAATTTACTTATCCCCTCCCATTTCAAATCGAGATAATCGTGGGCAAGACGATTTCTCAAAACCGCCCACTGGGATATCCTGCCGCCGAGTTTTGCCTCAAATATTCCAAGTAAATCTATATTTTCCAGAAGCTCCCTGTTGGTTTCGGGAATTACCATCTTCTTTTCTAAATAGAGCGTCTTACTTATATCGATAACACAATTGATGGCATCCTCTACCCATTTTTCCACCTCGCGGCGCAGACGAATATCGGAATTATATTTTTCTCTCGTTACGGAGGTATAAGTAAGGAAAAATGGAATAATAAGACTTTTCAAATAATCTATACGCTTAAGCAGCTTATACTTATAATCTATAACCATATTTCATTTCATAAATATCTTCCAGATTATTCCTATAAAACTCCGCTTCATCGCTTACCCTTAAGAGATAATCGATGTAAACACCCTGATCTTTTATGATTATAGGCATCCCTTTACGAACTGCCTCATCGCAGATATACGCAGGCGCCCTGTTTAAGACGATTAAATCAATCTCCCGACCGGTCAGCCGTGTAATGTTTGCATGCACCTCATCTTCCTGCTCTTCATGAAGATTGACGATATCCTCCATCTCTATTCTATCCGCTTTAAAATATACGGCAATATCAATATCCGATTCTTCCCTTAGCATTCCTCTTGCAATCGAACCTATAAGGAATGCCATTGTTATATCGCCTCTCCGGAGGCAGTAGTCCTTGATTTTTTCGATTATTTCGGCGGTTGTCATTACATAACTATATTATCAAACATACCCTTTTATTTCAAATTGAAAACAATAAAAAGAATAAAAACATGCTTTTTAACGCAAAGACGCTAAGAAGAGAAGAAAGGTCGCAAAGAAAAAATGCAGATAGACTTTGCGTCTTTGTTTTAATCTTTGTGTCTTTGCGTTTATAATTTCATACATGAACAAATAAAAGCAGAGGTTTGTGCGGCCTGGATGGGCTGCCCGAAGGCAGCCATCCAGCGCCACATGGAAAGGAGGAAGGAGGAACTTAGAAGGAATATTTCATCACAACGGCTATTGCATAAACATCATAGCTGTTGTTTCTTGCTGCGAGTGTCCAGTTGCCTGCAGTGCCGTTCGTAAGCGGATTGCCGCCGGGGCTGTAGCCGCTTGCATCAACATTGTCCAGAGCCCAATCCTTTACATTGTATTTCTCATACAGGTAATTGAGTCCAAGCGAGAAATTACTTGCAAAGGCATAGTCAACAGTCAAATTCAATGTATCCTGTGTATTCTCTACATCGGGCAGCCATGATGTATTGAGGTCATTCGAACCTGAGCCTGCCCTTCCGCCAGCTGCTATGGTTCCGGACGCCGATGTTCCTATCGTTCCTGCCGTCCCGGAAGCAGGCACAGTAGCGGGGTTGCCGTTCGAGCTTGCATTCGAAGGAACCGAAAGGCTCATCTTGCTTATGGCATTGACCTTAGTATAACCTACATCGAAGCCTATTTTTGAACTTAGCCTGCCGTTGAATCCTATTCCATAGGTATCGATATTATCCTCGCCATTGCCTGTCCAGTCCGCGGTCGAAGGCTGTGAGCCGGATACTGTTGTGCCTCCGTTCGTGCCTCCGCCTGTGCCTGCGCCGCCCTGTCTTGCCTTCTGGACATACTTGTAACTCTCCTTAGTGTAATACAGGGCCGACTTAATATTCTCGGTGATTATATAGTCGAGGTTTATACCCATAATAGAATGCTCATCATTGGTAAGTCCGTATAGACTGTTTATTGCGCCAGGGTCCGTTGCTACCTGCTCATCATAGGCAGTCCATGGAGAGGTATTATCCGTGGTGCTGCTGGTTGGTATGTGCCTGTCCATTACCTTATAATCGTCTTTGCCTGAAATATAGCTTCCTGTAATGGTCAGATTATCTACAGGGTCAATCATGGCAAGGAACTCCATCCTGTTTCTGTCCCTGTCTCCTATATCGTATTTCTGGAGCATGGGGAGCTGCCCGGTCGTGGCAATTCCAGCCGTTACCGAACTTGCGCTTGCGCCTACGCCATAACCCTCTTCCTCTGTTACATCCTGATACTTGCTCCCCCTTCTCTGTGCATTCACATAAGAGCCTTTCAGATAAATCCATGACATCTCTCCCGCAGGACGATAATCCACAGAACCTGTATAGCTCGTCTCTTTTGTATCCTCTATCTCCCTGTTATGCCTTTTCTGGTCGGTTGAGTCATAACCTAACTTTGCATTAAGACCCGACAATATCTCCAGGGCTGCATCCCCTGTGTATGTAGTATATTCAAAGGAGAGGGGGAGGTTTCGTCTCCATGAAGTAGTCGCCGTGCCGGTTCCAACCGTAGCCCTATCCCCAGTATTATACCTATACCAGTCTATCATCGGGGTCTTATTGCTATAATTATAGTAACGATACCCTGCATTCAAATCCAGAATTTCTATAGGCTTTATATTCAGCCTGATATTCCTGTTCTCTGTATCCACATTGCCGTCGAGACCCGAAACAATGCTTCCGTTCCTCGTAATGTTAGGCTCTGTAGTGCCGCCGCTTGTGCGGTTAAGCACTGTAAGGGCAGGATTGATTGTCGCAGGCAGGAATGAATCATTCTGCTTCATCGTCCCCTTTGACCAATATGCAGTAAGCCTGCTCTTTAAAGGCAGATTGGCAGCGCCAGAGAAAGAGTAATTCGATGCATCATTATCAGGATACAAAGCTATCCTGCCTTTGGATGCGAGGGTGGTCGAGTCGTTAACAGCATAAGGATTGTCGAATATAAGCGCGCTTATGTTGTTCTCGAACTTAGAGGTATTATACTGGAGCAGAAGCTTGTAATCTTCGGTCTTCCATCCCACATTTGCGCCTATCATAGTAGTTATATAATCGATAGGCTCCGGTATCTCCCTGAACTGCCCGAATGTGAAGTAACCGCCGAATGCCCTTGTCCCCTGCCTTAGCTCTCTCGAATAATTAACACCTGCGGATATGCTGTCCGAAAAATTGTATTTCAGATTTGCAGAGGTGGTATTCCTCGATAATCCCAAATCTATTGACTGCGCAGCAGCCAAATTATTCAGCACAAGGGCGCTTGTAGCGCCTGTGGTTGTGGTAAGCGCTGTGCTGCTCGATGTTGAGCCGTAAGCGCTGGTCTGAAGGGCGCTCTGAAGAGAATCGGGTATTCTCAGTTCACCTGTCCCCGCTCCGCCGTAGAGAGTCTTTGCACCATAATAAAAGTTGTGGGGAGTCTCGTTATACTGCAGGTTCAAATCGAATACGCCATAGTCTCCAATAATCAGGTTGAATTTCTCGTTATCTCTCCCTGCGTTTTGTCCCAGGATGTTTATATAGTAAGTCTTGGACGGGCTTTCGGTAACGAGCTTGAACCCGTTCTGTATATCACGGTATTCGTTAAACTTGGCAAGTTGTCCATCTTTCTTTTCTATGCTCGTTGCCCTCATCTCTACTTCGCCGGCTACTGACCATTCTTCTTTTTCTGCTGCCGAAGCGAAACCTCCCGAGAAGATAGCAATGGCAAAGGCAATTGCCGCTGTCTTTTTAAAACTCATAATTACACCTCCTATTTCTTTGCATGTCCTATAAAACTGGTTTACCATGTTTCGCCCTCCTTACCTGTGGAACCTTGCGCCTGCCGGATGATTCGAGCCGTGTATCTGAGAATGGCAGTTCTGGCACGACCTGTTATACATGAACTGTCCGGTTCCGATGATTCCCAATGCCGTCGTTGGAGCCGATATACTTGAGTTGGCATCCCTCGGGTCGTCATACACATTGCCGACATGCCCGCCTGGAGCATGGCAGCGCTGGCACAGATAGGGCCTCTTTGCCTTTAAGAGCTTATCGTGGTTCGAGCCGTGAGACTCGTGGCAGTTGAGACAGCTCTCACGGACAGGCATATGCTCCCATAAAAACGGTCCCCGTTTTTCCATGTGGCACTCATAGCACTTTTCGTTTACGGAGTCTGCTGCAATCAATTTTGGCGTCTGTGTGCCATGGGGATTATGGCAGTCCGTGCAGGTCATCTTGCCTTCCCTATACGGCATGTGTCCTGACCTCTCATACTGCGCCTTTCTCTGTAGATGGCACTGAAAACATACCTCTGCCTGTTTCACCTTCTTTAATTGAGCGCTGTCGGAAACGCTCTTCATAACAGTATGGCAGTCCACGCATGCGATATTTCTCGATTCGTGCGTGCTTCCTGCCCAATACATCCTTTTATCGTCATTGCTGTGGCAGGAAAGACACAATGCGTTTTTTTCGGCAGGCGTCTGCTTTGAGTGTTTCTTAAAAGTAACCAGAGTGTTGACAGGGTCTGCATTCCCATCTTCCGCTCCTTTTGCATGCCTGTCTCCGGGACCATGGCAGGTCTCGCAGAAGTTTTCGGCTACCGCCTTAGCATGCGTTTTTGTCAAGACCACATCGGGATGAGCGGAAAAGACCCTTCCCATCCTCGTCTGCAAGAATGTCTGGTAATAATCTTCGTGGCATTTGCGGCACAGGCTTACGGGCGCTGCATACAACTCAGGGGCTAAATAGAGAAAAGCCCCTATCAGCGTAAATAAAAGAAGAAAAAATTTTCTCATAATCAAACCTCCACTTTAATTATTGAACCTCCTCAACTTAACTTACCATCCGATAACAACCGCATGCCGGTTGATTCCGGCAGCCCTGATAAATCACCTCCTTTACATTAGATTCCTCGCTTCGCCAAATGAACGAAGAACTGAATCTTTAACGCAAAGGCGCAAAGTCATGAATAAAGATGCAAAGAAAGTAAAAACTTTGCGACTTTGCCTCCTTTGCAACTTTGCGTTAAAAAGGTTTTATAATTTCCTTTACTCGTTAAATAAGGCGGCAGGAGGTAAATCATCGCCATTAACCCCTAATGAGGATGAAATAACTATGGGGAGCCGAATGTTTTTTTAATATCTATTAATTTTTTTCCGTCTATCCTATACCTCTCTACAGACATCTTTATCTTGACCTTATCGTCTTCGGATAGAACTTTTGCAGCCTCAAAAAAACTATTTATCTCTTCTGTCTCTTTGTTTATTAAACAATTAAGATATATTCTCGCTGCATCTTCCCTATTCATAGGTTTTGACAGGATAAGAGCAAATAACATACCAATGTGAGCAGGTTTTATATCGCTTTGAAATATTGAGGTTTAGTTAGAAAGGCAGTATGAAAACTTCCTAAAAGCAGGAAAAAATCAGTGGAGGATTTCCTATTTTCGGGAAATCTCTTCGATTTTCAATTCTTCGATTTTTCGATAGAGGGACGAGAGGCTCAAGCCCATTAAATCTGCGGCTTTCTTCTTATCGTTTTCTGTCCGTTTGAGGACATTTCTGATATGCTCTTTTTCGAATAATGCTGCGCTTTCTTTGAGATTGAACAATGCACTATTGCAGTGCGATAAATGGCAATTATAAGAGGAATCCATAAATACATCCTTTTCAGTGATAATATCCCCTTCACACAATATCATAGCCCGCTCGATTACATTCTCGAGTTCTCTTATATTCCCTTTCCATTCGTAATTTAAGAACCTGTTCATAACGGGGTTTTCGAGGGATTTGACATTTTTTTTAAGTCTCGTATTATATTTTTTTATAAAATGGTCAACTAATAAAGGAATATCCTCCCTTCTCTCTCTTAACGGCAAAAGCGCAATCTCGAATACCTTTAAACGATAATACAGGTCATCCCTGAATCTGTTATTCGACACCTCCTCTTGCAAATCTTTATTGCTGGATGCTACAATCCTGACATCTATGTCTTCTATATCTTTGCCTCCAACCGGGATTATTTCCCTCGTTTCGATTACCCTTAAAAGCTTCGCCTGCTGGTGTAGGGGTATGCTGCATATCTCATCGAGAAAAATGGTGCCGCCGTCCGCAATCTTAAAATACCCTTCCCTGTCATGAGTAGCCCCGGTAAACCCACCCTTACGAAACCCGAAGAACTCGCTTTCAAAAAGCTCCGCCGGAATCGCTGCACAGTTTATCGGCAGGAAGACGCCCTCCGCTCTCATGCTCTTTTTATGGATAATTCTGGCGACCAGTTCCTTTCCTGTCCCGCTCTTTCCGGTTATCAAGACATTGCTGTCGGTGGGGGCAACTTTTCCGATGAGGGTAAAGATAGTCTGTATCTGCGGACTGGTGCCAACCATTGCATCATACCTCTGCTGCTTCTTAACATCTTCTCTAAGCGCCATGTTCGAGCGGATAAGCCTCCGCTCGTCGAATATCCTTTTAACCCTTAAAATCACCTCGTCAAATACAAAGGGCTTGACTATGTAATCTATCGCCCCTTCTTTCATCGCTTCCACTGCATTCTTCACAGTTCCAAAGGCGCTCATAATCACAACTGCCGTTCCGCTGCTTAAATTTCTCATCGTCTTCAACAGTTCTATTCCATTAATCCCCGGCATAACCACATCGCAGAATACCAGATCGAAACTTGCCTGCCCTATCTGCTTCAATGCGGAATCTCCATCCTTTGCAGTGGAAACCGAGTAGCCTTCCTCCCGCAAAACATCGGACAGGGTATTGCAGATTACATCTTCGTCGTCTACGATTAGGATTCTCTCCGGCATAATAAGAAAATTATAAAATTCATTCACCACAAAGACACAAAGAACACAAAGAAGAAAAGGAGAAGATAGAGAAATGGAGAAGAAAAATAAAAAAAGAAATATTTTTTCTCCCTTTCTCCCCTTTCCCCATTTCTCCTTAATCTTTTTCTTTTATTTCCTTTGCGTTCTTTGCGTCTTTGCGTTAAAAATCAGCCTTTGTCCTTTGCAGCAGGCAAATGCAGCTTAAAATTAGTCCCCTTGCCCTTTTCGCTCTCCACCTCTATATCCCCCCCGAAGCTTTTAATAATGCCGTAGCTTACAAAGAGTCCGAGACCGGTTCCTTTGCCTACTCCCTTCGTGGTGAAGAAAGGCTCGAACAGCTTTTCCCTCTCATCCACGCCAATCCCCTTGCCGTTGTCTTTAAATGCAACGGTAACAAAGCCGTTGTTTCTCGATGCAGAGATGATAAGCTGTCCATTTTTATTGTCCTGCACGGCGTCCGCAGCATTGAATATAAGATTGATAAAGACCTGATGGAGCCCGTCCGGCGCGGCGTAAATCTGCGGTAAAGAATCTTCTAGACGAGTTTCGATATTCAATTTATCCACCCTTTTATCGTAGCTGACAAGCTTAAGAGACGATTCGATAACATCGCTAAGATTAACATACTCGAGATTTAATGCGTGCGGTTTCTGTAAATCGAGAAAGTCCTGTATAATCTTTATTATCCGCTCGATTTGGATTGTCATCAACTCGATATTTCCCTTTGTAGACGGCTCGTTGGTTTTACGCTCGATAACCTGCGATAATGCGTAAATCGAGGCAAGGGGGTTGCCGACTTCATGGGCAACTCCGCTCGCAAGCATCCCTACCGCTGCCAGTTTTTCGTGTCTCCGGAGCTGCTCCTCCATTTTTATCCGTGCGGTTACATCGCTTACCATCTCAATCACCTTAACGACATTCCCTTCGGAATCGGCAATCGGATAGGAATGCAATTCTGCATGAATTATCGAGCCATCGGAGGCAGAGGCAGAATGCTGCGTAAAATCGGGTTTGCCTGTCTCGAATGTTCTGGCTACGGCACAGTCGGGACAGACATCGTCTAATTTGTGGAATACCCTGTAACAGTGTTTTCCGATAATATCCTTCGACTCCATTTTCATAAGGTCAAGAACTGTGCGGTTCGTCAGCAGGACACGGAACTCCCTATCCAGCACGGATATTCCCCCTCCCATGCTCTCGAGGATAGAGCGAAGAAACTGCTCCGTATCTTTTATTTTATGGTAGTTTTCGTTTAAAGCGGTTATCATCTGATTGAAGTTCCTGGCAAGCTCGCCAATCTCGTCTTTGGAATTTATCTCCATCCGGGATAATTGCAGCCCCTCTTTAGTAATAAGTCTGGCATTTTTCGCAATCCTATTTATAGGTGTAATCACCATCCTTTTTATCGCAAACCAAAGAAATAAAGTTACCACAAGCAAGGTCGTAAAGAATCCGATGAATAATCTATATTCGATAGCCGCTATGTTTTTCTTCGTTTGCGATGTAGCTCTCTTTATAAAAAGAATGCCGCGAACCTTTTCCCCGGAGCCATGGCATTTATAACACGCATCTTCGTTCAAAAGAGGGAAAAGGAGGGTTCTGCTTTCTGAATCTCCGCTTAGAAAAGAAACCGAAGAATTGGTCTTTAAAAGCCTCTGGAGAGAAGTGTCGTCAGGGGAGATTATCATTTCCTCGGGCTTTTCGTCTCTCTGAAAGACAACTTTTCCCAAACGACGGTTTACCCGCTCAATCGTAGAAGTATCCCGAAATGCAGCCCTTCCATCCGTCTTCAAAATCTCGATTTTTTGAATATTTTTAACCGAATCAAATTCCTTTATCACAGAGTATATGGAATCAGCTTCCCCTTCGAGCATGTGATGCCTTATGTCGGCTACGATGGTCTCTGCCATCATGCTCATCTTTTGTATTTGCGATTGATTGAGTATGTCAATTGACATCGGGATAATGAAAAAGCCAACGGCTATAAAACATAAAAGCATGGCGACAGCCAAAAGCCCTATAATCTTTTTGCTAATGCTGGAATGGAGCAGACTATTTCTTTTATTGTTGGCTTCCATAATATGATTGGCTAACAGCGGGTTTGATTATTGAATGATACGCCTTTTATGTCTCTTATGTCAAGGGTTGACTTTCGATTTCTGAATAGTGTAGTATAAGCCCATGAATTTTGAATTCGAAAAAGAAAAAATGGAAGGGTTGGGAATTGCAGGAATTTTCCTTTTCGGCTCGCAGGCTCAAGGCGCTGCAGGCATGAGCAGCGATTTCGATTTTGCAGTTCTGCTCGATGATAGAAAGGTATTAAGCGATTACAGACTTAGAAATAAGATATATAACGAGCTTTACGATGTTCTCTCGGCGCAGATAAAAAGGCTGTGCAATATAGATATGGTTTTCATCCAATCCGCCGATTTACAATTTAGATACCATGTTGCGAGAGACGGCATTTTGCTTTATATGGGCAATCAAAAGGTAATCTCGGATTTTCTGGAAAATACGATGGAGAGTTATGCAGATTTTGCGCCTATAAGAAGGCAGTTTCACGAGGCGATTCTTCGGAGGATATAAGAAAATGAACATACCCCTCACCCTGCCCTCTCCCCTGAGGGGAGAGGATTAAGGTGAGGGGTATTTTATAATTTCCTTAACATTAAAAAAATGGTAAGACTTACTTTAGATAGAGATACTATTTTAAAAAGAATAAACGGTATTCAAAACGAAATGAAGGAGATGGAAAAGATGTCAAAAATCCCCTTTGAAGAATTTAAAGACGGGGTCGGCTTTAAGCTTGCACAGTTTCACCTCCACAGGTCGCTGGAGGGGGTTTTTCATATCGGCGCTCATATTTTATCGAGAATTCCCGGCGGTCAGGCTTCCGAATACAAGGAAATGGCGGTGAAGCTCGGAGAATATAATATCGTAGATAGAGATTTTGCCAATACTACCCTAAAAAATATGGCAGGCTATAGAAACAGAATTGTCCATTTTTACGCAGAAATATCGCCCGAAGAAATTTACGAAATTATCAACAATAATTTAGGAGACTTCGATATTTTTTTAAAGGGAGTGAAGGTTGTTTTAGAAAATCCCGGGAGATTTGGGATTTCAGCTTGATAAAGAAGGCTTAACTTCAAGTTCTCGGTCTTGCCGGTGCCGCAGAAATCTTTTTTCCTGCCATCATCCCCTTATGGACGGCGTCTATTACCTTCTCGGCCATATCCTTAGGAACTTCGACAAAGGTAAATTTTTCGAGTATCTTTATATTTCCAATAGCCCTGCCGTCTATGCCTGCCTTTTCTGCGATATGCCTGACAATATCGCCGGGCCTTATTTTTTGCTCTCTTCCTATGGTAATAAAGAGCCTGACCATACCCGGAGAAGCGCCTGTATCCTCTGCTGACAAATCACCTTTCTTTCCAGCCTCTGCGCCGAACCCTTCCAATTGAAATTTTAACAGCGAAGCCGCCACCTCTATCGGAGTCAGCCCCTCAGAAAGCCTTTCCGCCATCTTGACAAAGGCATCGAGCCTCTTATCGTCCACAAACTCCTGAATCCTTTCCCTAATATTTTCAATTCTCGCGCTCATCACATCTTCGAGACTCGGGAGTTTCCCTCTTTTTATCTTTGTCTTTGCAACGGCCTGTATAAGCCTTAACTGCCTGTCCTCTCTTGGAGTAACGAATGTTATTGCAACACCCTCCTTTCCCGCCCTCCCCGTCCTCCCTATTCTGTGAACGTAAGACTCCGGATTCTGGGGTATGCTGTAGTTTACGACATGGGTGATGTTGCTTATATCTATTCCCCTCGCCGCCACATCGGTTGCAACGAGAACATCTATCCTTCCTTCACGGAATTTCTTCATAACAGCCTCTCTCTGAAACTGGCTGAAATCTCCGTGTATCGCCTCCGCATCATACCCCCTGAGCTTGAGGTCGGATGAGACATCGTCTACTTCCCTTTTGGTATGGCAGAAGATAAGAAAGAGGTCTGAATCCTCGGCATCTATAAGCCTGCACAGGGCATCCATTTTTTCTGACGGTCTTACCTCGTAGAATATCTGATTTATCATGGGAACTGTAAGTGCGTCCTTGGAAATCATTATCTTCTCGGGGTTCTGCATATAACGGCTGGCAATTTTTAGTATCTCCTTAGGCATTGTAGCCGAAAACAGGAGGGTCTGTCTTTCTTTAGGCGTTTGTTTCAGTATAGTGGTTATATCATCTATAAACCCCATATCCAGCATCTCGTCGGCCTCGTCGAGGACAACCATCTTTACGCTCTCGAGCCTCAAGGTCTTTCTCCTGATATGGTCTATCACCCTCCCGGGCGTTCCGACTACTACATGCACGCCCCTGTGCAGCAGCCTTATCTGCCTGTCAATAGACTGCCCTCCATAGATAGGCACGGCGAAAATTCTTTTGAAAGCGCCGATCTTGTTCATCTCCTCTGCAACCTGAATTGCAAGCTCTCTTGTGGGCGTAAGAATAATGGCATGCAGCAGAAAATTTTGCGATTCAGCCTTTTCGACAATCGGAATGCCGTAGGCAGCAGTCTTTCCCGTCCCTGTCTGCGCCTGCCCGATAACATCCCTGCCGCTCAAAAGTATGGGTATTGTCCTTGCCTGTATCGGAGTCGGCTCCTCAAATCCCATTGCAGAGACGGCGCTGTTTAACTCCCTGCTTAAATTAAAATCGCTGAATTTAATCTCTTTTTCTTCCATTTTCATATCTCTATAAACCTTCGGCTATTGCAATCATCTCTATCTCTATCCCCGCTCCTTTAGGCAATGCCGATACCTGAACTGTCGAGCGGGCAGGCTTGCCGTCGGGAAAATATTCGCCGTATGCTTTATTAACCTGCTCAAAATTCTTTAAATCCGTTAAAAATATCGTAGTCTTAATTACATTTTTAAGAGATGTGCCGGATGATTCCAGAACGGATTTAAGATTATCCATGACCCTTTTTGTCTGTTTGGTAATATCGCCTTCTATAAGTCTATTTGTAGAAGGGTCTAAAGGTATCTGTCCCGATGTAAATATAAAATTCCCGACCCTTATTGCCTGTTCATAAGGACCGATGGCAGCAGGCGCTTTATCCGTTGATATGGGTATCTTTTTCATGGTAACTTAGTATCTCACAGGTTAAAGCTACTATTCAAGTAAATTTTATGAAAATAGCAATATCGGGCAAAGGCGGGGTTGGAAAGACTACATTGGCTGCTGCAATGGCGAGATTATATGCCGGCGAAGGATTCAAAGTCCTTGCAGTAGATGCCGACCCATCGGGACATCTGTCTATGGCACTCGGTTTATCCATCGAAGAAAGCTCCAAGATTATACCTCTAATAGAGATGAATGAATTAATAGAAGAGCGGACAGGGGCAAAGCCGGGAAGCATGGGCGGGATATTTAAGCTTAACCCATTTGTTGACGACCTCCCCGAAAAATTGTCGGTTAATATAAATGGTGTCCGATTGATTCAAACCGGCGGCTTCAGGAAGGCGGGGAGCGGATGCTTCTGCCCTGAAAATGCGCTATTAAAAAACCTATTGAGACATATCTTCACAGATAAAGATGATGTCGTTATACTCGACATGGAGGCTGGCTTCGAACACCTTACAAGAGGGACTGCAAAATCCGTAGATGCAATGATTATAGCAGTAGAGCCGGGGACACGCTCGATAAAGACTGCGGTTACAATCGCAAGACTGGCGGAAGAATCTGGGATACTTAATATTTTTTATATTGGAAACAAGATTCGAGAGGCTAAAGAGCGGGAATATATTTTTAAGAATATCGGGTTTTCTAAGGATATTATAGGGTATATTTCATACGGCAGGGATATTGCGGATGCCGATTTAAAGGGAATTTCACCCTTCGATAACAGCAAGAAACTGGTAAAAGAGGTAAAAAAAATAAGGGATGCGTTAAACAGCAGGATGGGGATTAAATCTCGACATTGATTTTTACGCCTTTTCCTTCCTCCTCTATAAATTTATTCATTATCTTCTTATGCCTTTCCTCCGATTGTCCCTGAAGTTTTGACATGCCTTCCCTGACCATTTCCTTCCCTGTTTTTCCCTGTCCGCGGGCAATATTAGTCAGCTGGGTCTTCATCCTATCCCTGACCATCGATATTAAAGTGGTATTTATCGCTTCCATGCTTTATAATATACACGCTCTTAACCTGTTTGTCAATCAAAATACTTGACTTAGTATAATAAAATCAGTAGATTGGAATAGGAGAATATATATGACCTTTAAAAAAGATAACGGAAATATCGATACCCTTAATTCTTTTTTCGGCGAAGGGACATTTATGAAAGGGGTTTTAAAATTTAATGGCGCTCTTCGCTTTGACGGTAAATTCGAGGGAGAGATTTTAACAAGCGACACCTTTATAGTAGGAAAAAAAGGACTGATAAATGCAAACATCCGCACAGGAAGCCTCTTGAATTCGGGAGAGATCAACGGAAATATATCGGCTGGCGGCAAAATAGCGATTTATTCGGATGGAAAGCTTTTCGGCAATATAAAGACACCGACACTTTATATACAGGAAGGGGCAAGATTCAATGGAAACTGCGAAATGACAAAAGGAATCGGGATAAGCCGGGAGCCGGAAGCCGAGAGTAAGGAGCCTGAAAAGATAGAATATTCTCTGCCTCGTATAAAGATGGACAAAAGACGCTATGCAATCGCCGGCGGCATAATTGCAGGCATCTTGATTGCCTTCACCCTATATAAATTTTCAGACACCCTGAATATCGGGGAGACATTTAAAAATCTTGTAAAAAAGGAAAATCCTTTAGAACTCATGCAGACAGGTTTATCTCAAAAAGAACAGGGGAATAAAGAGGAGGCAATAAACACCTTCAAAAGGCTTTCTAAATTGGATTCAACCGACCCGGATATACATCTGACCACGGCGCGGGCATTCGCGGAGATGGGACTGGAAGATGAGGCTGCGCCGGAATATGAGAAGGCGATAAATCTTAACCCGGAAAATATAGAGACCTATCACGAGGCGCTTCAATTGTATAAAAAAAATGGATTGGATGATAAGGCAATAGCCGCTTTAAAAAATATCTCCGAGAGGGATAATAAAGATTTGAATGCACACTTCGATTTGGCAGCCCTCTATGAAAAAAAGGGAATGTCCGATGATGTCTATAATGAATATAAGAAGATAGTTAAACTCGCCCCTGACAATCCGGAGAGCCTCTTGAAACTCGGAACGATAAGCCTATCGAAAGGATTGGAAGACGAGGCAGTCGAGCTATTTAAACGAACCGTAGAAATAGACGATAAAAACATAGAGCCTCATATTAATCTGGCTTCTATCTACTATAAGAGGGGATTGGATAACGATGCGTTAAACGAATATAAAAAAATAGAAGATATAGACCCGAATCACTTAGAGGCATTGAATAACAGGGGTTTCAGGGCTATAAACTTCGAAAAGCTCGATACGGCAGCAGCGGAATTCAACAAGGTTATAGGGACGGATGAGAAAAATTTAAGGGCGCACCTCGGGCTTGCGATAATTTACGGCAGGAGGGGGGCTAATGAAAAGGCTATAGCAGAGTGTAAGAAAGCCCTCGAAATATCCCCTAAACACGCCCCTGCCCTCAACAGACTGGCATGGTTATACGCAAAACAGGGGGCAAATATAGACGACGGCATAAGGCTTTCTAAAGATGCTATTCAGATAAACCAGCAGTCGCCCGAATATTTAGACACCCTCTCTGAGCTTTATTATATAAAAGGGGAATTCGATAATGCCATCGAAACAATAAACAAGGCGATAAGCTTAAAACCGGAAGACCTCTATTATAAAAAACAGCTTAAGAAATTTACGATTTCAAAAGGCGCAAAGCAAACCCGCACACCTTGACCGCAGGGTGTTTAACAACAATGTGTGGGGCAAATAATTTTATCCTAAAGTTCTATAGCAAACATGCCGATAATAAATCAGTGATGAGTGTTAAGTGGTGAGTGGTGAGTAAATATAGCAGAACTTAACACTTAACACTTAACACTTAACACTTAACACTTAACACTTAACACTTAACACTAATAAAGGGGGTGAATTTTATGAAGATTTACGGACCCGAGCAAGGTGTCGTAAAAGAGACCAAGTTGAAGGAGGTAAAAAACAAAGAAACAGGAAAGGGGAAGGAAGCCTCCGTTAAAGAAACGAAGGTAAAGGGCGGGGAGACCGTAGTTTTATCCGAAAGGGCAAAAGAGATACAGAAGGCTAAAGATATAGCTGCCGCTGCGCCCGATGTAAGAACGGAAAAGGTAGCCGAATTAAAAGACCGGATAGAGAAAGGCAATTATCATGTAAACAGCAGGGATATAGCCGATAAGATGCTCAAGGATGTCGCGGGCGAGTCAATTTAATAAATCGAAAGAAACCCTTTCTTTTTTAACAGGTCCAAGGACGGCAAGATTTAAAAATGAGTTGTCGAACAGCCTGTTCGACAGAGACCTAATATCATCTGCCGTAACCTTTTCAATCTCATCGATAATCTCGTCAAGAGAAAAATACCTGTTAAAATACATCTCCTGTTTTGCCAGTTGATTCATCCTGCTGCTTGAGCTTTCGAGAGAAAGCATAATATTCCCTTTTAGCTGGTCCTTTGCCTTTTTTAATTCATCGTCCGAGACGGCGATTGTTTTTAAAAGCCTCGCCTCTTCGAGAGACATCTTTATGACCTTTTCAAAAAATTCCGAGCTTGTCCCACCATATATTCCAAGGAGACCTGCATCCATATAAGGCGATATAAAAGAGTGTATGGAATAGGCAAGTCCGTAATCTTCTCTTATCTTCTGAAAAAGCCTCGAACTCATGCTGCCGCCGAGTATCGTATTCAATATATACCCGTCAAACCTGCTTTCGTCGTCGCTTTTAAGACCCTTTGTTCCGAGGCAAAAATGAACCTGCTCCAACTCCCTCTCCTCGATAACGATATTTCTCTTTAAATCCGGAGGCGTCTCCCTTTTGATAGAGCCGTTTCTGTTCAGCCTTCCAAAAAATTTTTCTATAAGCCCGGCTAATTTATGCCCGTCAATATTCCCTGCCGCCGCTATGATTATATTTTTGGGGATGTAATGTCCGGCGAGATGATTGGATAACTCGTCCCTGTTTATCTTTTCGATTGTTTCCGGTTTTCCGAGGATGGAGCGTCCGAGCGGATGCCCGGACCAGATGCTTTTGTATAAAATATCGTATATATAATCGGAGGGATTATCCTCTACATATTTAATCTCCTCCATTATCACCTGTCTCTCTTTTTCTATATCCCCGGGTTTGAGCGTGGAATTAAGAAGTATGTCGGAAAGGAGGTCAATGGCAATCGGCAGGTGTTCGTCAAGAACCTTTGCGGAGTAGCATGTATATTCCCTGCTCGTAAAGGCGTCTATCTGTCCGCCTATGGAGTCCATTTCAAAGGCAATCTGCCGTGAACTCCTCTTTTCGGTGCCCTTAAATGCAAGATGCTCGAGAAAATGGGATATTCCGCTGCTCCTATCGTCCTCGTCCCTCGACCCGCTGTTTATCCAGATGCCGATCGAAACCGATCTTAGATAGGGAATTTTCTCGGTAACAAGCCGTATGCCGTTATTTAAAACTGTCTTTTTATACAGTCCTTCTGTCAGTTTTTTCTCCACCATCCCCCTCACGCAAAGCATCTTTACGGCTGAGCCTTATCTTCCCCTGCCTGTCTACTTCCAATACCTTAACCAGAATCTCCTCGCCCTCTTTGACCTCGTCATATACATTAGCTACCCTGCGGTCTGCAAGTTGAGATATGTGGACAAGCCCGTCTGTTCCGGGAAAGATTTCGACAAAGGCGCCAAAATCCATAATTTTTTTAACCTTTCCCATATATATCTTTCCAACCTCTGCCTCCTGGGTAAGCTCCTTTATAATATTAATCGCCTTTTGAGCTGCGTCCCCGTCAGAAGAGGCTATTGCTATGGTCCCGTCATCCTCAATGTCAATACTAACGCCTGTCTGCTCTATAATACCCCTTATAATCTTCCCGCCGGGACCGATAACATCCCTGACCTTTTCGCTCTTTATCTGCATTGTTATGATTCTCGGGGCATATAAAGACAGGTCGGATTTCGGCTGCGCTATAACCTTTTCCATCTCCTTTAAGACATGAAGTCTCCCTTCCCTTGCCTGCTCCAATGCGCTTTCCATAACCTCCCTGTCAACGCCGGTTACCTTTATATCCATCTGTATGGCCGTAACCCCGCTCGAGGTTCCTGCAACCTTAAAATCCATATCCCCAAGATGGTCTTCCAGACCAAGTATATCGGAAAGTATGGCCACCTTCTCCCCCTCTTTTATAAGCCCCATTGCAATGCCTGCTACAGGCGATTTAATCGGAGCGCCGGCATCCATCAGTGCAAGGGACGACCCGCAGACCGTAGCCATAGAAGATGAGCCGTTAGATTCCAGAATATCCGAAACAATCCTAACGGTATATGGGAATACATCTTCCGACGGAAGAATGGGAATGACCGCCCTTTCTGCCAATGCGCCATGCCCTATCTCCCTCCTACCGGGGCCGCTCAAAAATTTCACCTCTCCTACGGAGAAAGAAGGAAAATTGTAGTGGAGCATGAATCTCTTCGATGTCTTGCCCTCTAAATTATCCAGCCTCTGTTCGTCAACCGATGTGCCGAGAGTGGCAACAACGAGCGCCTGGGTCTCGCCCCTCGTAAAAAGGGCAGAGCCGTGTGTTCTCGGCAAGACGCCGATTTTTATATTAATAGGCCTTATATCCTTCAATCCTCTGCCGTCCGCCCTTATCCCTTTTTCGATTATCAGCCTTCTGACAGTTTCGCTTTCCAGATTTTCAAAGGACTTTTTTATATCCCCCTTTGAAATTTCCGGGTTCGCTGTTTGGGGTTCCGGGTCCGCAAGCAATTGCTCGATGGTTTCTTTAAGCACTTCATCTACCTTTGCCTGCCTCTTCAATTTATCCTTTATTACTACCGCCTCTTCGAGTTTTTTGCCGGCAAATTCCCTTACCCTCATCTGAATAACGGATTTCTCATGAGCCGCCTCCGGCGGTTTTATCTTCTCCTTGCCTATTCTTTTAGACAACTCCATCTGGAGGGCAACGATTTTTTTTATCTCTTCATGTCCATAGCTCAAGGCATCAACGATTATGTTCTCGGGAATCTCCTTTGCGCCCCCTTCGACCATCACTATAGATTCCTTTGTCCCTGCAATAACTATATTAATGTCGCTCTTTCCTATCTCCTCATAAGAAGGATTTGTTATAAATTTCCCGTCAATCCTTCCAACTCTTACCGCTCCCACCGGACTTAGCATCGGTATATCGGAGACCGACAGGGATACAGATGCGCCTATTATCGCCAGAATATCGGGGTCGTATTTCTGGTCTGCGGAAAGGACAAAGCATACTACCTGCACCTCATTGGTAAAACCATCGGGGAAAAGAGGACGAAGCGGTCTGTCTATCAGCCTCGATACAAGAACCTCCCTTTCGGAAGGCTTCCCCTCCCTTTTAAAAAAACCTCCCGGTATCTTTCCGGCAGCATAAAACTTTTCCCTGTAATCCACCGTCAGCGGCATGAAATCAATGCCTTCCTTTGCCTCCTTGGATGCTACGGCAGCGGCAATCACAACCGTATCGCCGTATCTAACCAATGCAGAGCCGTTTGCCTGCCTTGCAACTTCTCCGGTTTCAATGGAGAGCTTACCCCCATTTATCTCAATCTCTACTCTCTGAAGACTCAATATAACCTCCTTTTTTAGTTAAGAGTTAAGAGTGAAAAGTTAAGAGTTACAAAATCAAAAATTCCTTTAATTCTTCATTCTTCACTCTTAATTCTTAACTCTCCATTCTATTTCCTGATTCCCAGCGTGTCTATAATGCTCTTATACCGCTCTGTATTCTTAGACTTCATATAATCGAGAAGCCTTCTCCTCTGGCTTACCAATTTCAGCAGCCCCCTTCTTGAGTGATGGTCCTTCTTATGAACCTTAAAATGTTCGGTCAGATAATTAATCCTCTCGCTTAATAGCGCGACCTGAACCTCCGACGACCCGGTATCCTTTTCGTGCAATCTGAACTTACTTATTATCTCATTTTTCTTTTCTTTTTCTAATGACATTTATTCCTCCACAATAAAAATTAATCACTTGCTTTTGATAAAACTGCAAAAACTTTTTTTCGAACGACTTTTCCGGTGGATTACATAACTTTTCCTATCACCGCATTTTTTCTTTTGTTCCTTTAAATAAATTTAAAAGGGCAAAAGAAAAAATAACGGAAGTGAGAAAAAGGGGTTTTTGCAAGATACTAAATTTTTATAACACAATGTATTTATCTTGTAAAGAAAATTAACCCTCTCCCCTAATTTATGCTATGGGCAGGCGTCAATATCGAGCTGAGCCTTCCGCTTTTACACATCATATCAACATCCTCGATAGAAACCGCATCCCTTATTTTAAAATCGCCTATCACAGTTCTCTGCAATTCATATAGATGACCGTAGCAGCCCAGTTCATCTCCTATCTGCTCGCATAGTGTTCTTATATATGTTCCTGGCGATACCTCCGCTTCGAACCTGATAAATTCATGGCTTGCGCCAAGCAGCTTAATTTTATATATATGCACATCCTTTGTCTTCCTTTCTACTGTTATCCCTTTTCTTGCCAATGTATAAAGCCTCACCCCTTTATGCTTCGCTGCCGAATACATAGGAGGCGTCTGGCGAATATCGCCCGTAAACTTTAGAAATGCGTCTGCAACCCTTTTCTCATCGATTGAATAATCGCTGCAAGACACAGTAACCGCGCCTGTCGAATCTTGTGTATCCGTCTTTGCTCCCAGCTTCATATCTGCGACATAAGTCTTCTTGCAATTAGTAAGAAATCTTGAAAGCTTGGTAGCCCTGCCCACGCAGAGGAGAAGAACTCCGGTAGCTATGGGGTCCAATGTTCCCGTATGCCCTACCCTTCTTTCTCCGATAATTCCCCTTATAGCAGAAACAACATCATGCGATGTAATGCCCTTGGGCTTATTGATATTTAGAATACCATCCATAAAACACCAGTTAAGAATGAAGAATGAAGAGTTAAGAGTGAATGTAAAAATTATTCATTTTTATTTTTTTTCATTCTTCACTCTTAATTCTTAACTCTTCATTCTCTTTCAGTTCTTTTAGCAATCTTGCTATCTTCTCGCTATGCTCCATAGAGGTATCGAGCTTGAAAATAATATCCGGAATATGTTTTAATCTCAATCTTTTTCCAATTTCCCATTTTATAAAGCCGGATGCCTTTTCCAGAGCCTCCATGGTATTCTTCTTTTCCTTTTCTCCCCCCATAACGCTGACAAATACCTTTGCATTTCTAATATCATCGGAGAGTTCGATGCGGGTCAATGTAGTGAATCCTATCCTCGGATCCTTTATTTCACCCATCATAATCATCTGGGAAATCTCCTTCAATATTACCCCCCCTACCCTATCGGATCTTTTGAATCGCATATTCTTCAGAAAGGGTCATGGGGCAAGGGACATGGGTCAAGTTAATTTTTTCTTGACCCTTGACCCTCGACCCTTGACCCTATTTTTTAGAGTTTTTTAGCAATCTTCTCCATAATAAAAGGCTCGATAATATCTCCAACCTTTATATCCTGAAACTTCTCTATTCCGATGCCGCACTCATATCCGGCCTGCACCTCTTTTGCATCTTCCTTAAATCTCCTCAGAGAACTTATTTTTCCCTGATATACGATTACGCTGTCCCTTACAAGCTTTGCATCCACATTCCTTTGTATAACGCCGTCCAGCACAAAGCAACCTGCTATAAGGCCTATTTTCGGTATACTGAACAACTGCCTCACCTCTGCCTTGCCTATTACTTTCTCTACAATAGTCGGCTCCAGCAAGCCCTCCAGCGCCGCCTTAACATCTGCTATCGCATTATATATTATAGTATACAGCTTGAGTTCAACCTGCTCCTTCTCGGCAAGCTCTTTCGCCTTATCGGCCGGGCGGACATTAAATCCGATTATTACTGCATTTGAAGCGGCTGCAAGCATTACATCGGTCTCTGTAATTCCGCCGACAGCCCCATGAATCACCCTTATTTTTACATCCTTCGTTCCAAGTTTCTCGAACGAATCGGCAACCGCCTGAACAGAGCCGTGAACATCCGCCTTTATAACAAGATTGAGCTCTCTTACAACGCCTTCGTGTATTTGCTTATAAAGATCCTCAAGGGTTACCCTCGACTTTATTCCAAGCCCCTCTTCTCTCTGTTTCTGCATCCTCAGGAGGGCAATTTGCCTTGCCTTTTTCTCATCGGATACAACCAGGAAAGAATCTCCGGATTGAGGGACGCCGGAAAGCCCCAAAACCTCGACTGGTATGGACGGACCGGCTTCTTTAACTTTTGCCCCTCTGTCATTTATCATTGCCCTTACCCTGCCGAAATGGAGGCCGGCTATAAAGGGGTCGCCTGTTCTTAAAGTCCCTTTCTGTATAAGAACCGTTGCCACAGGGCCGCGTCCCTTATCCAATTTAGATTCGACAACAGTGCCTTTTGCATGTTTTAGAGGATTCGCCTTAAGCTCCATAATCTCAGCCTGCAGAAGTATCATCTCCAGAAGGTCTTCAATCCCCATCTTCTTTTTAGCGGATACATTGACATATATGGTTTTCCCGCCCCAATCCTCGGGCAGGAGATGGGGATTAAGCTTCGACAGGTCCTGTTTAATCCTGTCGGGGTTTGCGCCCGGTTTATCAATTTTATTAACTGCTACTATTATCGGGACGCCGGCAGCCTCGGCGTGGTTTACTGCCTCTACTGTTTGAGGCATTACCCCGTCATCCGCAGCAACAACGAGGACGACTATATCGGTAACCCTTGCGCCCCTTGCCCTCATGGCGGTAAATGCCTCATGCCCCGGCGTATCGAGAAAAACTATATTTCCTTTTTCCAGTTCTACTTCATAAGCCCCTATATGCTGGGTTATGCCGCCTGCCTCTTTTGCGGCGACATTGGTCTGCCGTATGGCATCGAGCAGAGATGTTTTGCCGTGGTCAACATGACCCATTATCGTAACGACCGGCGGACGGTGAACCAATCCCTCTTTATCTTTATTTCCATTCTCGGCAAATTCCTCCTCTGCCTCGACGCCGACCAGTTCAGCCTCCAATCCGAATTTTTGAGCCACAGACAGGGCAGCCTCGGGATCTATAACCTGATTTACGGTTGACATAATGCCCAAACCCATTAATTTTTTTATAACCTCGGTTGGAGGCGCGGATAATTTTTCGGAAAGCTCTTTAACGGTTATCGCCTCGGTAATCTTTACCTTTTCCTTTTCTGCAGGCTTGACAGGTAAAGGTGGAGGTAGAGGTAAAGGTAAAGGTAAAGACTCTTTCTCTTTCTCTGCCTCTACCTTTATCTCTGCCTTTGTCTCTACCTTTATCTCTGCCTTTGTCTCTGCCTTTGCCTTTGCCTCTACCTCTGCCTGTTTTTTTTCAGTTTTCTTTGGAGATGTAAGTATATCCTTTACTATATGGGCAGTCTCCTCGTCAATGGAACTGGAATGGCTCTTAACCGAAACACCCTGTTTTTTTAACTCCTCGATTAAGTCCTTGCTTTTTATGCCAAGTTGATTTGCTAATTCGTAAACCCTTATATTTGCCATATTTTATTAGTCTCCGCTTTCACCTTCACTTACACTTACGCTTGCACTTTCGTTCACGCCTTCGCTTACACTTGCACTCTCGCTTTTATATTCGCTTTCGCTTTTTATATCTATTTTCCAGTGCAAAAGCTTCACGGCAAGCTTTACATTCTGCCCCTTTTTTCCTATAGCCAGCGATAACTGGTCATTGGGAACAATAACCATCATTGATTTATCCTTTGCATTTACGATAATATTCGATGTCTTCGCAGGAGCAAGAGCATTTTTAACATATATTGCGGGGTCTTCCGACCATTCGACTATATCTATCTTTTCGCCTCTAAGCTCCTGGACAATTGACTGAACCCTGATGCCCCTCATGCCGACACATGCCCCTACTGCATCCACATCCTTTTTATTGGAATATACCGCTATTTTCGACCGTCCTCCTATATCCCTCGCAGCGCCTTTTATCACCACAATACCGTCGCTTATCTCCGGAACCTCGATTTCGAAGAGTTTAATCAGAAGACCGGGATGGGTTCTGGATAGGATAACCTGCGGTCCCCTCGTATTCTTTTTAATATCTATAACATAAGCAGTAAGCCTATCCCCCTTTTTAAACTTCTCCCTGAAGGACTGCTCTCTCCTGTAAATTATACCCTCTGTTTTTCCAAGGTCAACTATTATATCTCCCCTATCCTCCCTCAAGAACATCCCGTTTAGCAAAGCGCCCTTTTTATTTTTGTATTCATCGAATACGGATTCCCTCTCGGCATCTCTGACCCTTTGCAGAATAACCTGTTTTGCGCTCTGGGCGGCAATCCTGCCCAACCCTTCTACGCTGCACGGAACCATCACCGTATCGTCTAACTTTGCATCCGCCTTTATCTCAACCGCATCTTTTATGGAAATCTCATTTTCCGGCTTTCCGACTTCCTCGACAACCTTTTTTATGATAAAGAGGTCTATCTCGCCGGTCTCCTCATTAAACACAGCCTCTAAATTATCAATAAATCCCAGCCTCTTCTTGGAAGCGGATATAACGGCATCCTTCAATAACTCTATGAGCTTATTTCTGTCTATCCCCTTCTCTTTGCCTATCTGATTTATTATATTGAGTAAATCCATATTTAAATGCAGGGGCTATGGGCTAGGGGCTAGGGGCTAGTAAAAAAACTAATCCCTAATCCCTGCATTAATCCCTATTCCCTCATATTTAAGATGAGCCTTCGATATATTTTTAAAATTTATATTTATCGGCTCTCCGCTGTCGCTTTCTTCGATTGATATGACCTCATTTAAAACATCTATAATTTTACCCGCTATGCTCCTTTTATTATTAACTGGAGAATATAAATATACCTTTGCCGGCTTTCCTTTGAACCTATTATAATCCTCCAATTTCTTCAACGGCCTCTCGATGCCGGGCGACGATACCTCCAGATTATAAGAATGAGGAATTATATCCTCCACATCGAGCAATCTTTCTATCTGATTGCTGATGTTCTGGCAGTCATCCAGCGTAACCCCGCCCTCCTTATCAATAAATATCCTTAAAAACCACGCCTTACCCTCTTTCTTATACTCCACATCAACCAGCTCTATCTTTTCCGACTCTAAGACAGGCTTCGTCAAATTCTCAACCGCCGTTATTACATTAACTCCCTGCATCTCTTTCCAAATAAAAAAAGTGGGTAACTTCTTTCAAGTAAACCCACTTTTCGCAATAAACCGGATTTTACTTTCCCAAAACTGCCTTTTTATTAAACTATCATAGAGATTTTATAATTGCAAGCATTTTCCATTATAGGAAAAAATAAAAAAATGGAGAAAGAAGGGAAATAAAAATTATTTACTACAAGACCCCTCGTGGAGGAAGGAGTTTTTCAATGAGGGTTTGGAGTTTTTCGATGAGTGTCTTTAAGAATGAGATTTCCTCTTTCTGTGCTTCAAGGGAGGTTTCTATCTGCGTCAACTTCTTCTGATGGAGCCAGAGTATACGCCCTATAATTCCCATAATAGAAAGGGCAACTGTAATAAAAAGTCCCAACATCCATTGGAGAATATCAAATCTTTTGTTGGTTGATTCTTTGAGGTCATTTATCTGCTGCCGAGTTGATTCTTTGAGGTCATTTATCTGCCGATGAGTTGATTCTTTGAGGTCATTTATCTGCCGATGAGTTGATTCATTCAGATCATCAATCCGTTTGTTTGTATCATCAATCCGTTTGTTTGTATCATCAATCCGTTTATTTGTATCATCAATCTGTTGTTGTATTGCCTTTATACCTTCTTCAACACGGGTCAATCTCTCTACAATCTCCTTATCGCTTATCCTCGGTGCAATCTCTACTGCAAGGGCTGGTGAAATAAGCAAAGGCATTAGTAATAAAAGAGGTATCAAAATTTGCATGGTCTTATTGTAAATGAGCTGCCTTGCCAGTGTCAAGAGATATTCGTTTC
>CAYMMR010000008.1:0-19324 GCA_964391545.1 uncultured Nitrospinota bacterium
GAATGACAGAGCGAACGGGCTCGGAATGACAACTCTCAATGTCTATTTTTGGGAGAAATGTTCTAAAAAAATGTTAAAGTCAGTTAAAAATCCACAAAGACTGCATTTCTGATAAAAACTTCGGGAATAACATGGAAAGAGTTTTTCAACAACCTGTTATATTGATAAAATGGTTATATAAATTAATCCCATAGGAGATAAAAAAGGAAACAGAGAAAAGTAGAGAAAGTAGAGAAATTTGATTGACATGCAAAGCCTGTTATGTTTTAATTTTTTCTCTGCAAAGCAATTTAAATTAAATTTAGTGTGCAGTGAAAAATGACATTTTTTTCACTTCCGTTATTTTTCCTTTTGCTTTATTTTAACCACCCTTCCTCCCCCCTTTAAAAAAGGGGGGATTGAGGGGGGTTGGAACAAAAGGAAAAATGCGGCGAGATGAAAAGTTATATAATCCGCCGTAAAGGTCGTTCAAAAAAGTCATTTTTCACCATGAACTATTTAAGGAGAAAGGCAGAAGACTTTTCTCCTTAATCTTTTCAAGGGGGTATTTTATGGATTGGGGAATGAAGAATCGCCTGTCGCAGCTTATTAAACCTGATGGAAAGTGCATGTTTCTGCCTATTGACCACGGATATTTTCTCGGTCCTACCTCAAAATTGGAAAAACCGGGTAAAACAATCAAACCGCTTCTGCAATACAGTGATGCGCTTTTTGTTACAAGGGGTGTATTGCGTTCCTGTGTTCCGCCCGATGCAAATATTCCAATTATCCTAAGGGTATCGGGAGGCACAAGTATCGTAGGCAAAGACCTTGCCAATGAGGGCATTACGACCTCTATAAAAGAGGCGGTAAGGCTCGATGCCGCAGGTGTAGGGTTATCTATTTTTATAGGAAGCGATTATGAGAGGCAAACCCTCTTAAACCTTTCGCAGCTCGTAAATGATGCGGAAGAATACGGCATACCTGTAATGGCGGTTACTGCTGTCGGCAAGGAACTGGAAAAGAGGGATGCTCGTTATCTTGGGCTGTGCTGTCGTATTGCGGCAGAGTTAGGGGCAAAGGTAGTGAAAACCTACTGGTGCGAGGATTTCGATAAGGTGGTAAACGGCTGTCCTGTCCCGGTTGTTATTGCAGGGGGACCGAAGACAGAGACGGAGCTTCAAGTGTTTGAGTTTGTTTATGACGGCATGCAGAAGGGCGCTATAGGCGTTAATCTCGGAAGGAATATCTGGCAGAATAGCCATCCTGTGCCTATGATTAGGGCGCTCCGTGCGATTATTCACGAAAAGGCTACGGCAAAAGAGGCGAACGATATTTATAACAGCCTGAAAAGCGGCAAAAAAGATAAAAAATAAGAGGATTTTCTGGAAAGGCATGTAGTGGGCACATTCGCTTCGCTCAGTGTAGACTCCGCGAATCTATTCGATATTCTGATTTTAGGCGCGGGGCCTGCGGGATATGTTGCTGCAATTAGGGCAGCCCAGCTTAAAAAAAAGGTTTGTGTAATAGAGAAGGCTGAGGTTGGCGGGACATGCCTGAACAGGGGGTGCATCCCCACAAAATCTTTAATAGCCTCTGCCAATCTTTTTGCCTCTATAAAAAAGGCGCAAGAGTTTGGAATATCGGTCGAAAATGCTGCCGTAAATTTTAAGGCGATTCAAGAGAGGAAAAAAAAGGTTGTAGATTCTGGTATAAAGGGTATAAAATCGCTTTTTAAGAAGTATGGCATTATTTTGGAGCAGGGAACGGCAGCATTTAAAGAGCCGTTTGTTATCGAAAGTCGTAAGGAGGATGGGGAGACGAAAATTTTGAGGGGGGATAAGGCGATTATCTCCACAGGCTCCCGTCCTGCGGATATTGCCGGGATTAGCGCAGATAATGAGTATATATTCGACAGCGATTCGATCCTCGAGACCGATAATTTACCCGCCTCTCTGACGATAATAGGCGGCGGCGCTGTCGGCTGTGAGTTTACCCATATTTTTAACAGCCTTGGGGTAAAGGTAAATATTATAGAGTTATTGCCGCATCTTATCCCTTTGGAAGATGAGGATATTTCCTCTACGCTCGAAAGGGAGTTTAAAAAGAAGGGTGTAAAGATATTTTTGGGTAGGAGGGTCGAGAAGGTTTTAAAAGTGGATGGGCATGTAAAGGTGGTTTTATCGGACGGCATCGAAATCGAATCCGACAGGCTTCTTCTATCGGCAGGGAGGAGATTCAATACGGCAGGGTTTGGAATCGAAAATACAGGGGTGAAGACAGGAGAAAAGGGGAATATATTGGTTAATGACAAAATGGAGTCATCGGTATCTGGTATATATGCGGCAGGGGATGTTGCAGGAAGGGCAATGCTTGCATATACTGCATCGAAAGAGGGTATCGTTGCAGCAGAAAATGCCTGCGGTATAGAGTGTAAAATGGATTATTCGGTTATACCGTCTGCCGTATTTACGGAGCCTGAAATAGGCTGTGCTGGCTTAAAAGAGAGGGATGCAGTCGAGAGGGGCATAAAAATAAATAAAGGCTCATTTCAACTCAGGGCGCTCGGAAGGGCTCATGCCGGCGGTGAAATTTCAGGGATGGTAAAGGTTATAAGCGATGGCGATACAGATAAGATTTTAGGGGTTCACATTATCGGCGCTCACGCTGCGGAAATGATTCATGAAGCTGTGGTTGCCATAAAGATGGGGATGACTGCAAAGGATCTCGAGGATACTGTCCACTGCCATCCTGTTTTTTCGGAAGGAATAATGGAAGCGGCAGCGGATGTTCACGGAAGGGCAATACATAAAACATAGGGGCAAGGGGCAAGGGTCAGGGGGCAAGTTTCAAGTTTTTCTTGCCCCTTGCCCCTTGTCTCTGATTTTTTTAAAGGGGGGGTAAATGAACGAGATAGTAGAAAAAAAGGTTTGGTGGGCGGATGCGCCTGCAATAAAGGAGTTCGAGATAAAGGCGCCGTGGATTGCAGAAAAGCATCAGTCGGGACAGTTTGTAATCTTGAAGGTAGCGGAGAATGGGGAAAGAATACCTTTAACGGTATCGGATAAGAATCTTGAGAAGGGAACGATAAATATACTCTTCCAGGAGGTAGGCGCAACTACGATGACCCTCGGCAGATTTAATAAGGGGGATAAGATATTGGATTTAACGGGTCCGCTTGGAAAGCCGACCCATATAGAAAAATTCGGGACGGTGGTATGCGTAGGAGGAGGCATCGGCGTCGCCCCTGTTCATCCCATAGCGCAGGCATTTAAGGCTGCCGGAAATAAGGTAATATCAATTCTCGGCGCAAGGACAAAGGGTATTTTGATATACGAGGAGCGTATGAAAAAGACAAGCGACGAGGTGAGGATAACGACCGACGACGGCTCTTATGGAAGGCACGGCTTTGTTACGGATGAGATAAAGGCGATGATAGACTCCGGCATGAAGATAGACCTTGTCGTAGCCATTGGCCCGGCGATAATGATGAAGATGGTCTGCAAGGTTACGGAGCCGTATAAAATAAATACTTATGCCAGTTTGAATACCATAATGCTGGACGGAACGGGGATGTGCGGCGCCTGCCGTGTAACGGTGGGCGGCAAGACAAAATTTGTATGCGTTGACGGTCCTGAATTCGACGGACATCAGGTAAATTTCGATGAGATGATGGCAAGACTGAGGCAGTATGTAGATGAGGAAAAGGTAGCAAGGGAGATATGTCAGAAGAATACATGCGGTGTAAAATAAGATAAAGGTAAAGGTAAAGGTAAAGGTAAAGGTAAAGGTAAAGGTAAAGGTAAAGGTAAAGGTAAAGGCAGTAAAGATTTTTCTCTGCCTCTACCTCTACCTGCTTTTCAAGGAGGTAATAATGGCAGAAGAAAAAAAAGAGAAAAAGACAAAAATTCCACGACAGCCCATGCCGGAGCAGGACCCGCACGAGAGGGCAAGAAATTTCAAGGAAGTTACCTCTGGCTTTACGGAGAAATTATCCACCGATGAAGCCTTTAGATGTATTCAATGCAAGAAGCCTCTCTGCATAGGGGGTTGTCCCGTTTCCATAAATATCCCCGCATTTATTAAGAAGGTTACCGAGGGGGATATATTAGGGGCGGCAAGGGTGATAAAAGAGGCAAGCCTCCTTCCTGCAATCTGCGGAAGGGTATGCCCTCAGGAAGACCAGTGCGAAATGCTCTGTATAGTGGGTAAAAAGGATCAAGCCGTGGCAATCGGGAGGCTCGAGAGATATGTTGCGGATTACGAGGCTGCTCATGGCGAATTCGAGATGCCGGAGATGTCGCCTAAGACAGGCAAAAAGGTGGCGGTTATAGGGTCGGGACCCGCAGGTCTGGCATGTTCCGGAGACCTTATAAAGATGGGGCACGATGTAACTATCTTCGAGGCGCTTCATAAGGCAGGAGGCGTGCTTGTCTACGGCATACCCGAGTTTCGTCTGCCAAAGGCAATAGTAGAGAGGGAATTAAGCTACCTCGAAAAGTTAGGAGTAGAATTCAAATTAAACCATGTAATAGGGAGGGTCAGGACGGTTGACGAGCTTATGCAGAAGGACGGTTACAATGCGGTCTTTCTTGCCAACGGCGCGGGGCTGCCTCAATTCATGAATATCCCGGGAGAAAATCTGAACGGCGTTTACTCTGCCAATGAATTTCTTACGAGGTCTAATCTAATGAAGGCGTATAAATTTCCGGAATACAATACCCCGGTAAAGAGGTCTAAAAATGTTGCGGTTATAGGCGGCGGAAATACCGCAATGGATGCGGTAAGGACGGCATTAAGGCTGGGTGCGGATAATGCCTATATAATCTACAGGCGGTCAATGGAGGAGATGCCCGCGAGGAAAGAAGAGGTAGAGCATGCGGGGCATGAAGGGGTAAAATTTATAATGTTGACAGCGCCCGTCCGTATTATAGGAAACGAGAAGGGGTGGGTTACGGGACTCGAATGCATTAAAATGGAGCTTGGAGAGCCTGATGATTCGGGAAGGAGAAGGCCTGTGCCCGTTAAAGGATCCGAATTTGTCATAGACCTCGATGAGATAATCGTCGCGATAGGAACCAATGCGAATCCGCTTGTGGCACAGACGACACCCGGACTCGACCTCAATAAATGGGGTTATATCGTGGTGGATGATGAGAAGACATGCAGGACAAGCAAGAAAGGCGTGTTTGCAGGGGGGGATATCGTTACCGGCGCGGCAACGGTTATACTCGCTATGGGCGCCGGCAGGAATGCAGCCATGTCAATAAATGAATATTTAAAGACCCTGTAAATTAACCGGGTTAAGACAATGGTCACTGTTCAATTATTTTTAATTCTCCTTGCTGTTTGCAATATTGCAGTAGCCGTCATCCTTGTCTATCAGTGGAAGGTATTAAGCGGAATTGCAAAAAAACTTCTTGCCTTTGTGTGTCTGGGCATGGTTCCTGTAGCATGGGGAACCGTTGTTATATACTATGACCTTACCCAAGTGCAGAGCGTCAGCTTCTGCTCCAAATGTCATATTATGACGAAATATGTAGACAGCTTGAATGTAAACAGCAGCGATCCTTTATCCGCCGTCCACTATCAGAATAATTGGGTGCCGCAGGAGACTGCCTGTTATACATGCCATACGCAGTATACGATGTTCGGCCCCGTAGAGGCGAAGATTAACGGACTAAAGCATCTGTATGTATATTATATCGAGGGGGCGCCCGAAAAAATAAAAGCATATAAGAGATATGAAAATAGAGACTGTCTGCGGTGTCATGGAAAGGCTAAAAGATTTCACAAAGTGGGCAAGCACAGGATTCCGGAAGGAACCATCGAAAAGCTCGAGAGGAACGAGAAGTCATGCTTGGAAAAGGATTGTCATGAAATAAGCCATCAGCTTGCGAATAGAAAAGAGGGGGACGCATAAATGCAGGAGGAAATCTTAACCGAGAAAATACCTATAATGATGAAGATTGCGATAGCCTTTAATATAATCGGCATACTGCTCCTCTCTATCTCGCTTTTTGCAAAAAGCCCGATTCATCTTATCTTTACGATGATGCCGGGACCGGCTTTTCTCTCTGCAGGATTTATGCTCTGGATCGTTATGATATTTAAGGAAGCGAGGCAAAAGGGGCTTTTGAGGTAATCATGAGTGCCCCCCCCAAAAAAGTTTTTGCAGCATTATTAACGATGGCCGTAATTTAAAAAAAATAAATTAAAAAATAAATTAAAAAATTTCTTGACATGTAATTTTTAGTCATGTTAAATTTACCGCTCGTTGCGAAAAACGGATTTCAATTATTAAAACTAATATGAGAAAAGGGATTCTATTTTTATTATTATCGATATTAATTCTTCCTGTTTCTGGTTATGGCGCCGATGAGAAAGATGCCGGAGCTAAAGAGGAGGTAAAGGCGGAAGATGAGGAAAAACCGATTCCTGCACCGGATCGCCCCGGCTTCTTTCTCGATAAGAACGGAGAGGTCGTCGATGAGTTCGGGCTGATAGTAAGGCTGTCCGAGAGCAAGGATGTATGTATCCGCTGTCATTACAACGACGAGAAATATGAAGAGCTTGTATTGAAATGGGATAATAGCAGGCATTCAAAAAACAAGGTTACCTGCGTAAAATGCCACGGCGGAAACCCGGACGGCATGAATATCAAACAGGCAAAAGAGAGCATCACAAAATACAGGCTTGTTGACAGAGACGCCTTAAAATCGCAAGGGGAGACACTCTATGCAATAGTTTTTGATTATTGCGGGCAGTGCCATGGAACGATTTACAGGGATTGGAAATGGGGTGTCCACGGAAAGAGGACGGGGCAGTGGAACGGCGAAAAGAAATATCGGGCATGTGTAAGATGCCATAATCCGCATAATCCGAAATACCAGCCCCTCCAGCCCGAGCCTCATCCTGTAAACCCTTCGGATATTAAATTTAATAAATCTGCCGATAAAATCCAAAAGGATAAAACTCTAAAAGATAGGGCCCACGATTGGGCTAATTTAGACAGGGAATGAGATATGGAAATCGAGAATAAAAATAAAACAAGAGAGAAAAAAATCGGCAGGAGAGATTTTTTGAAGACCATGACCGTTGCTGCATCGGCAGCCGCCGTCGGCGGATGTTCCGTCAGTTCCTCCGATATTGCAGAGTTTATCCAAAAGCATTTTACGGAAATGGATAAGGACGAGCTTAAAGCAGCTATAAAGAGATTGGAAGAAAAGTATAAGAAAAAATATGGCAAAGAGTTTACGATAAAGGGCACGGCTCCGATAGATAAAACATTTTTCGGATACGCCCTCGACCTTTCGAGATGTATAGGCTGCAGGAGATGCGTTTATGGATGTGTCAGCGAAAACAATCAATCGAGGGACCCGCAGATACACTGGATAACCGTATTGAAAATGGAAAAAACCAAAGGCGTAAATCTTGAGGAGTCAACGAGATATTACGATCCGGAGAAGGTGCCGGAAAAGGGGTTCTTCTACATGCCGGTTCAATGCCAGCAGTGCGAGAGGCCTCCATGCACAAAGGTTTGTCCTGTCCAGGCGACATGGAAAGAGCCTGACGGCATAGTGGTTGTAGATTATAACTGGTGCATAGGGTGCAGATACTGTATGGCAGCATGTCCTTACGGCGCCAGGCATTTTAATCTTGCCGAGCCGTCCATTCCCAATGAGGAGATTAACACCAATACGCACTATCTCGGCAACCGCCCGAGGCCGAAAGGTGTGGTTGAAAAATGCACCTTCTGCATTCAGAGGACGAGGGAAGGGAGATACCCTGCCTGCGTTGAGGTTTGCCCGGTTGGCGCAAGAAAGTTTGGAAATCTGTTGGATCCGGAAAGCGAGGTTCGTCTCTGTATCGAATATAAAAGGGTTTTTCGATTAAAAGAGGATTTGAATACCCGGCCCCAGTTTTTCTATTTCTTCAGCGGAGTATAAAAATATGAGAAATAAAATAAAGAATTTTATGGTGGTTGTAAAGGATGTCCCGAAAGGAGGTCCTTTATTTTACGGATGGGTCGGATTTCTATTGCTTATAATAGCTCTCGGAGTATATGCCTATTCCCTGCAGATGAGAAACGGATTTATCGTTACGGCCGTAAGGGATCATGTCTCATGGGGGTTCTATATATCCAACTTTACCTTTTTAGTCGGCGTAGCGGCGGCAGCGGTGCTCCTTATCGTCCCTGCGTATGTTTACCATTTCCAGCCTATTAAAGAAATCGTATTCATGGGCGAGACGATGGCTATAAGCGCCATAACCATGTGCATCATGTTCGTTACCGCAGACCTCGGTCATCCCGAAAGAATATGGCATCTCCTCCCCGGACCTGGCAAACCCAATTTTCCAGGCTCGCTGTTAACATGGGATGTGCTTGTTCTTAACGGCTATCTGATAGTTAACGCAACGGTTTTCTTTTATATCCTGTATAAGATTTATGAAGGTAAGGACTATCACAAAATCATGCCGCTTATAATTTTGTCTATTCCCTTAGCCGTAAGCATTCATACCGTTACAGCCTTTCTTTATAACGGACTCGTTGCAAGGCCGTTCTGGAATGCCTCTATTCTTGCGCCGAGATTTCTTGCGTCTGCATTTTGCTCGGGACCTGCGCTGATGATACTCGTCATTCAGATAGTCAGAAAGGTTACAAAGGTGGATATAAATAACGATGCAATATTTAAGATAGCGGAATTGATAGCATATACGATAGGTATAAATATATTCCTGTTAGGATGCGAGATTTATAAAGAATTCTATTCCGGCAGCATCCATCTTGCCCCTTTGAAATATATGTATTTCGGGTTGCACGGGCATAATGCCCTCGTTCCGTGGATGTGGGCGTCATTTGCGCTTAATATCGCCGCCTTTGCCATTTTTATTATCCCTAAATTTAGAGACAATATCAACACACTCAGTGCAGGATGCGTATTTATTTTTGTTGGTGTTTATATCGAAAAAGGGGTTGGATTGGTTATTCCCGGATTTATACCCGAGACATTGGGCGATATTTACGAATATATGCCTTCAAAAGTAGAGATAATGGTTGCTCTTGGTATATGGGCTGTTGGGGCGCTGGTTTATACCATACTGTTAAAGTTTGCATTGCCGGTTTACAAAGGCAATCTCAGGCTGAACTCTCCCAAATAATTGCTACATCCCCACGATATTGTATCCTGCATCTACATGGATAATCTCTCCGGTTACTCCGCTTGCAAGGTCGCTGCAAAGATATAGGGCGGTCTTTCCTACCTCGTCTGCCGTAATATTTTTCTTCAGAGGCGATTTCCCTTCGCAATGCTCTAACATTGTCCTTAATCCCGATATTCCGGATGCGGCGAGGGTTTTTATAGCCCCTGCGGAGATGGCATTTATCCTGATTCCATTCTGTCCCATATCTGCTGCGAGATAACGGACGCTTGCCTCGAGCGCTGCCTTTGCAACGCCCATGACATTATAATTCGGCACTACCTTTTCGGAGCCGTAATAGGTCAGGGTAATAATGCTCCCGTTCCTGCCTTTCATCAGAGGTTCTGCATGCCTGCACAATAGAGTCAGCGAATATGCGCTTACATCCATTGCAAGCAGAAACCCCTGCCTGCTCGTATCGATATACCTGCCGGAAAGCTCCTCTTTATTGGCAAAGGCGAGGGAATGAATCATAAAATCGATACCCTGAAACTCCGTTCCGAGTTTTTTAAAAACAGCCTCTACCTGTTCATCCTTGTTTACATCGCAGGGTTCGATAATCTTTGCCCCAACGCTTTCTGCCAATGGTCTTACCCTCTTTTCCAGAACTTCGTTCTGGTATGTAAATGCAACCTCAGCCCCTTCATCTGCCAATGCCTTCGCACATGCCCATGCAATGCTCCTCTCGTTTGCCACGCCGAATACAATCCCCTTCTTGCCCTCCATCAATCGCATATTAACCTCCGAAATATTTTAGCCACGAATTAACACGAATTAAAATTAAAGAATTAGACACAGAAATACACAGATAAATTATGATTTACACAGAGCTTATAATCTGTGAAAATCATAAAAAATCAGTGTAAATCGGAGTCTAAAAGTTTTTATAATCCGTGATTATTCGTGTCATTCGTGGCTAATTTTTGAATCCCCCGAATACTGCAAAATTCCAGTGTTTCCAAAAGACATCCGCATCTTTGAAGCCGGCCTTTTTCAGCCAGTTTAACTGGTCGGAAACAGTATCGTAGATGTCAACCTTTTTTGCCCCCCGAAACCTTCGGCGGATATATTCCTCATCTACCCCCCCATCCCTCATAAAACCTTCCCACAGTTTCAGGTAAGTTTTTTGAATAGTCGCCGATTCGGATTTTACCATATCGGCATTTATAAATACCCCGCCTTTTTTAAGAGACTTATGGATTTTTTTGTAAACCCTTTTCTTCCCGCCGGCAGTTAGATGATGGATCGATAAAGACGATATAACTGCATCGTAATTGCTCCCAAAAGGAGTTGTGACGAAATCTCCTCTTTTCAAAATCAGCCTATTTTTGAATCTCTCCAGTTTCCTTTCAGCCTGCGACAGCATCTCATCCGTTAAATCTATCCCTGTCAATTTTGCCTTCGGATATGCAGAGAGCATAATTTCCGTGAGCATACCCGTCCCTGTCCCGAGTTCCAGTATGTTAATCCTGCCGCCTTTCTTTAGTGGAATAATTTTTAAGACGGTTCCGTAAAAATCATGGAATCCGGGTATTATTCTCTCCCTTTTGGAAGAGTCGTAATCCTTTGCCCATTTCTGAAAATGTATTCTTATTTTTTCGGGTTTCATATTAAAAGGAGACCCTTCGCTTCGCTCAGGGTAAATGAGGCTGTCAGCCTCATTTATTTTATTAAAAACCCATTTTTGTTTATCTCCTTAAACTCCGTCATATCGGCGTAACAATAGACATTAAAGGTATAGGCGAGGATATTTTCATCGTCATCGATTGCATTAACCACCTTTACATGCTTAAATCCCCTTCTCTCGTATTCCAGTTTTATATCCATTTCATCCTTGAATTGTCCGGGATCATTCCCTATTTTCTCCACAAACTTACAATTATATTCTAACGGTAAAAAATCAATTTTCATTTTTTAATTGGTGCCGAAGGGGGGACTCGAACCCCCACATCCTTGCGGACATTAGACCCTGAATCTAACGCGTCTGCCAATTCCGCCACTCCGGCACACAAATAATTTACCACTTTCAAAGCGATTTAGTCAATTTTTCTTTTGGCATCGAGCCATCTTTTGTTCATGTAAATTATATATCCGCAGATTTCGCAGATTATCGCAGCCCCTGAATGCAACTATCAGGGGCTGCGGATTAATCAAGTCTTTGCTCATGTATTTGTCATAATTTTATTACATTCCTCAATTTTCCCTGACAAATTCATTTATTCAATAAATACAATATGTTCCCCTTGAATATCCTTTTATTTGTCATAATTTTATGACGCTATAAATTCACCTCCTATATTTAATCTGCTTTTATATTCTTATAACTCCTTTAATTACAGGTTGTTAATAATCAAAAGGTTATCTGGCATAGGAGATGCATAAATAGTATCAGATTTATCATGTTTTTCAGCAGTAGAAAAGATACACGGCATAGTAGTTCAGATAAATAATACGGCAGGAGAGATGGATAAGGCAATAAAAGAGCCTGAATTTTTCAAAGAAAGGGGGGGGTAAAGAGATTAAATAAAGTTGAATAGTCGAGTAGCATCTGGTGAAATTATTATTTACAGCGGAACAAAAGAAAAAATAAAAAGTCGTTCGAAAAAGTTATTTTTCACCAGGAAATAGTAGATAAGCATTTCATCAAATTTCGAAAGGAGGTTTATTTTATGAAGAGAAAAGGTGTTTTATTCGTGGTTATGCTCCTCGCTGCCTTTATAGTCGGTTATAATCCGTTATTGGCAGAAGGGAACGATGTCCTAAAGAAGTGCGGGGGGTGTCATAAGAATTATCTCGACGATTGGATGCCCACAAAGCATGGAAAAATCTTTTTAGGCAATCCGAGAAACGATTTGGAGGCAAAGGCGTGCGAGGCATGCCACGGCGACGGGACTGCCCATATAGCCGATGCAAAGAAGAAGTCGGATGAAATCGGCGCAAAGATAGATTACACCCTCATCCGCAGGCTTACGAAGGAATCGTCCCTTACACCCCATGAAAAGAACGAGGTATGTTTGCAGTGCCACGAGAAAGAGAATAGGAGGGCTTTATGGACAGCGAAGGAGCATGAGTCTGCCGGCGTTGCCTGTGTAGACTGCCACCAGTATAGAAGAAATATCCTGATGGTAAAACTGAGAGAAGCCCTGCCAAAGGGCGATATTGCAGCAGAGCTTTGCGGCGACTGTCATCTCCAGAGAAAGGCACAGATGCAAAAGACATCTCACATGCCTGTCAGGGAAGGAAAAATCAGCTGTATAAACTGTCATAACCCACACGGCTCGGCAGGTCCACACATGCTGAAAGAGGCGAATATAAACCAGACCTGCTACTCCTGTCATGCCGAAAAGAGGGGCCCATTTTTATGGGAGCATGCAGTAGCGAGGGAGAACTGCTCCAACTGCCATGACCCTCACGGCTCTAACAATCCGGTGCTTTTAAAGACAAAGGGGAGTTTTCTCTGTCTGCAGTGCCATCAGTATGGCGGTCATGTCAATATGCCGCGGTATAACAGGTCGAGCAACCCTTATGGTCAGGGTTGTGTAAACTGTCATAATCGTATCCACGGCTCTAACCACCCGTCAGGGGCAAAGTTTACAAGATAAGGAGGTGTATATATTATGTATAACAGAATATTATCATTACTAATTGCATCCTTTTTCCTCCTGATGCCTGCTAATATTATGGCAGAGGAGACGAAGACATCCGGGGAGGTAAAGATAGGGGTGCAGGGGCTGGATAAGAAGGGCGCAGATTCCAGCAAGTTTAACGAATACAGGGATATAAAGGATGGATTATATCTCTACGAATTAAATGCAGCCATTGATACTCCCGGAGGGTATTATCTGAATCTCAAAGGCACGGACATAGGCCGTCTCGATCAGGATATTATGGTCAAAGGCGGCGGAAACGGGACATGGGGGCTTAAAGGGGAATGGAACGAGACACCCCATCTCCTGAGCAATAAGGCAAAGACCCCTTATAATTACCAGGGGAACGGGCTTTATACTTACTCGGGAAACAGCGCAGGGACAACATCCCTAACCGCTGCGTCAACTGCGCAGGATACACTCGTATCGAATTTTCTTAACAGTAATGTTCATTCCACAGATTTAAAGACACAGAGAAAAGAGGGGAGTGTGGAACTGTCATATACGCCCACAGCCTCTCTCGGATTTAAGCTGGGCTATTCGGACGAAAGCAAGGAAGGGAATATATTGACAGGCGCGCCGCTCGGCGATAGGCCGCCGAGGACTATGAATGTCCAATTAACCGAGCCTGTTAAATATTCTACTAAGAATTTTACTGCAGAGGGCGAATATAAAGGAGAAATCTTGCAGGCTAATGTCAAGTATCTCCTTTCCGAGTTTAAGAACGATGTGGACTCCCTTACATGGCAGAGCATATTCTTTGGAGAGGATTCTGCATCCGGGACACAGGATTATAATAATGACATAGGCAGGACTACCTCCACTTATGGCAGGATGGCGCTTCCTCCGGATAACAAGTATCAGAATACTACCCTATCCGTGGGTCTCGACCTTCCCCTAAACAGCAGGCTTATGGCAAACGCAGCGTGGGGCACGATGGAGCAGAACGATGACCTGTTTCCTTACAGCTACAGCACATTGACATCCGACTGGAATGCCTTGAGCAAGCTCCCTTCTTCGAAGGCAGATGCAAAGCTCGGCACTGTAAATTACAGCGTGGATTACATCGTTAATCCCGTAAAGGAGCTTAATCTGAAGGCATTTTACAAAAGCGACGAGTTGACGAACAGCACTCCTAAGAGGGAATGGTATTATGTTACATCGGATGCTGCCGCAGGCACAGGGGCTACGACGGCTGTCAATAACCAGAGGAAGAATCTGCCATACTCTTATAAAAAGAGCAATATAGGAGTAGATGCAGCCTATTCCTTTTATCTCGCAACCATCGGAATCGGCTATGAGAAAGAGGATATTGACAGGAATTACAGAGAGGCAGATACGAGCGAAGGCATATTCAGGGTATCTCTAAACTCCAATCTCGCAAGATGGCTCTCCATAAGACTTAAATACCTTAATGGCCAGAGGGATAATGGAACCTATAATAGCGAGATTACGGACGAGAGCTATCACTTCTCGAATGCTGCCGACAGCGGCAACGACCGTCCTTATGCAGCATTCGGCAACCATCCCGATTTAAGGAAGTCCGATGTATCCGATAGAAAGAGGAGCAGGTTCGATGCCTCTGCTTCATTGATGCCTAAGGATAATTTAGGAATCTCTTTGTCGTATTCCTTGACAACCAACGATTACGATTCCGGTGTCTCATCGGTAACGCCTCTATCGGGCGTATCCGTTGCGAATTCTGCGGCACAGGCTGGAGCAACTGCCGGCAGCCAGTTAGGACTTCTTAAAGACGAGACGAGCAACTACTCGATAGATGCGGACTATCGCCTTTCAAAGGATATTTTCTTTAACTTCTTTGTTAATGGCGAGAATTTCAAGACAGAGCAGAGGGGTATGGCATTCGACGAAAATAACAGAATATCATCCTCCTTTGACTGGAACCAGACAAGCAAGCAGTGGATGCTTAATATTAATGATAAGACGGATACCATTGGTGTCGGAGGCGGTTATGAGATTATCTCCGAAATCCTTAATTTTACCGCAGATTACTCTTACGCATTCGGCGCCGTTAATATAGATTACAGCGGATATGGGAGCGATAAGGCTTTGAACAGCGATACATATTATTATGCCTTTTCGGACCCTGAAAATGTGAGCCACAAACAGCAGACAGTCAATGCCTCCCTCGAATATAAGGGATTAGGGGGCATGGTATTAGGTCTTGGCTACCTCTTCGATAAGTATGAAATCAATGACTATATGCTGGGACAGACCGGCGGATGGGTCGAGACTGTTGGCAGCGAGTATATGCTTAGGGATTCTTCCCGTGATAACCGCTGGGGCAACAGGCTTGTCTCGTTGGGGAGCTACCTTGGTCCAAGCTATGAAAACCATGTAGGCTCTCTTACGCTTACTTATAAGTGGTAAAGTGAGTTATAGTGAACCCCCTCACCCCAACCCTCTCCCACAAGGGGAGAGGGAACTTAAATTCTTTCCTCTCCCTCGATGAGAGGGGATTAAGGGGAGGGTGAATATGGATTTATAGCCCCTCATGCAATATTTCTGTCCGGTGCATCTTCCGCGCCGGATTACCTCCTCGCATGGGGGGCTGTAAAAAACTAATACCGTATACCGTATTTCTTCATCTTGTAATAAAGATTCTGTCTTTTAATGCCGCTCTCTATGGCGGCGGCGGTTATATTTCCTCCCGTCTTTTTTAATATCCCTTCTATATATCTTTTCTCGAAAAGCTCCTTCTCTTCCCTGTAAGAGCGGGCGGATTGGGCGATTTTCATCCCCCCGCCGTTTATATCGATAAGGTATTGGGGGACATCCAAGAGCGTGATTTTTCCATCCTCTTTCATTGCAACAACCCTCTCTATAACATTTCCGAGCTCTCTTATATTTCCTTTCCATTCCGCCCTTTCAAAGAGCGAAAGGACTTCGGGCGCGAAAGGTCCTGCCTTTCTATTGAATTTACGGTTGAACTTATCGAGCATATAGGCGGCAAGCAGGGGTATATCCTCCCTTCTCTCTCTGAGCGGAGGAATTAAAATCGGGACGACGCATATACGATAATAGAGGTCGTCTCTAAAGTTCCCCTTTTCCACTTCCTTTTTTAAATCTTTATTGGTTGCCGTAATCAATCTGAAGTCCGTTTTTATTTTTGCGGTATCGCCGAGCCGTGAAAATTCCTTTTCCTGAATAACCCTCAACATGCTCGACTGAAATTTCGGGCTTGTCTCCGAAATCTCATCGAGGAATAATGTTCCGCCGTCCGCATCTTCAAAATAGCCTCTTGTGGTTTTCGATGCCCCTGTAAATGCCCCCTTTTGAAAGCCGAACAGTATGCTTTCGAGCAGGGTTTCTGGTATGGCGCCGCAGTCAACCGGTATAAACTTGCTTCCCGCCCTAATGCTCTTCTGGTGGATTACCCTCGCTATAAGCTCCTTTCCGGTTCCGCTCTCGCCTTGCAGAAGGATGTTCGAATCCGTTACTGCGACCTTTAGGGACTGATTCAGAATATTCTTAAGGGAAGCGCTCCTTCCTACCACGCCGTTAAAAGAAAAGGTATCCTCCATCTGTTTCCTGAGATAACTGACCTCCTTTAAAAGCTCCCTTTCCTTTAGAGCCCTGTCAACTATTATCTCTATCTCCTCGAGGTCGTTAAAAGGCTTGGTCATATAATAATAAGCCCCGAACTTCATTGCTTCTACAGCCTCCCTGATAGTTCCGTAACCTGTCATCATCACTACTACTGCATCGGTATCGAGGGATTTTATCGTCTTCAGGACATCGAGCCCGTTCATGCCCGGCATCCTCTGGTCAAGGAGGGTCAGGTCAACGACCTCCTTCTTAAAGGTATCAATGGCATCCTCGCCGTTCCTGGCGATAATGACGCTGAATCCCTTTTTCTTTATGAGTTTTTCTAAGAGATTACAGGTGTAGTCTTCGTCGTCTACTATCAATAGGAACGGTTTGCGCTCTGTCATAAATTATAAAACCTATAAGGAGAAAGGGGAAATATGGAGAAATGGAGAAATAAAAAAGATTTTTTTAAAAATGTTTCTTTCCCCCTTTTCTCCCATTTTCTCCATTTCTCCTTAATATTTTTCTTTTGTTCAGCATTCTATCGGCATTCTTATATTGAATGTCGTGCCGGACCCTTCCTCGCTTTCCATCTTGACTTCGCCGTTGTGCCTGTTGACAATATCCCGAACCACGGCAAGACCAAGCCCAAGTCCCCCCTCTTTGGATTTTGTCGTAAAGAATGGAGAGAAAATCTTTTTAAGGTTTTCTTTGCTAATTCCCGCCCCAGTATCCGAGATATTTATATTAACCGAGCCGTTCATCGTGGAGGTGGTAATTATAAGTTTCCCCCCTTCCCGCATAGCCTCCCTTGCATTATTGATTATATTGAAAAAGACCTGCCTCATCAGCACAGGGTCGAGTCTAATCGCGGCGATTTTACCATATCTTTTTTCGATGGCAATCTTTTTAAGGCTGAACTGTCTCTCAACGAGACCCAGCGACTCTTCTATAATGGAATTTACATCTGCTCCGACCTTATCGAAACTGGATTGTCTCGAAAACGACAGAAGCCTCTGAATTATATCCCTGCATTCTATTCCTGCCCTTTTAATCGTCTCTATCTCTCCCCTTAAAGGGTGATTATCATCCATATCTTTTAATGCAAGCTGGGCAAAGTTGACTACGCCCACTAACGGATTATTTATCTGATGGGCTATCTCGCCCATCAGCTCGCCCAGGGCAGAGAGCTTTTCCATCTGGATAACCTGCCTCGTCTTCTCTTCGACCATATCTTCGAGTCTTTCTTTAAATGTCTTTACCTCATTATAAAGCATCGCCTTGGCGATTGCAGCGCCTATCTGATGTCCGATGGCGGAGAAAAGGCTGTAACTCTCCATCGGAAGCTCGCAATCTCCGGTAGGACACATAACCTCCATTACCCCGACAACCTTGTCCATAGATTTAAGCGGTATAGAGGCGCATGGTTTCAACGTTTCTCCGATATGAGGGGTTATGCCGCATTTTGGCTGTTCGGAGAGTTTTGCCAATATTATGGGATTGCCTGTCCTTACGACCTCTCCGGCAACACCCTCTCCTATCCTGATCGGCTTGAAACCGTTGACTGCATCCCCGGATAGTCCTTTATGAGCCGTTAGCATAAGCTCCCCTTTTTCCTCGTTCAGCAAAAGTATCCAGCCTGTCTTCATATTCATGACCTCCAGCGCCTCGTCCAGCGTCTCATTTAGAAGGTGATCCATATCGAGATGCTTGCTCAGGGTAACGGCGATTTTATTGAAAATCGAAAGCTCCTGATTCAACCTCTTAATCCCTTCGGTCATCTCTTTTTCCGTTTTGTGCGACCTGTAAAAGATTCCAAAGAGAGAAACATAGAGAAGGGCGCCTCCTGCTATAGAAACGAGCCAGATTACGATTTTTCCTGCCTCTATATCCTCCAATAACGGTTTGGAAGCCTTATATGCAGCCACCACTCCAGCAGGTTTGCTGCCGCCGTCGAAGAAGATTGGAACATAGACTTCCAGAAGGTTGCGATGATATTTCTTAAGATAGGCGTGGTCAATCCTTCGCACAACCTCCATTACCATCACAGGCAAGCCTTTTTCTATAGCCTCCCGTAATTCTTTATTTTCCGAATGGCTTTGTCCGATAAAAACCTCTCTGTCCGACCACAAAATAATGCCGTTCTTATCGTATACCTTTACTCCCACTACCTCAGGCATCTTTGCAATATCGTTAAACACCCTGCTGAACCTTTCCTGCTGCTCCTCCGTAGGAGGCGAGTCGAAATCTATCGGGGTCAGCAGGCTTTTTGCATGCAACTGCACGAATGCCGTGGTTACTCTTTCCTCCCTGTTCAGCATAATCTTCTTAAAATAATAGGATACAACGATGCCGAGAGAGAAAATGATGATAAGAATACATATCAGGCTCAGTATCGAGAACTTGTGAATCGGATTTAATTTGACCATAATAACCTGTATTCAGCCCTGCGGAGATTTATTATATTTCTTGCTTACAGAGTATACAAAAGAGAGGATTTCTGCAACTACTTTATATACGGATGGAGGTATCTCCTTATCAATGTCCAATTTTGCAAGAACCTGAACCAAATCCGGGTCTTCTTTAATCGGGATATTATGCTTTTTCGCCAATTCGAGTATTTTGTCTGCAATAAAACCCCCTCCCTTTGCAGTAACCTTCGGCGCCCCGTCCTCCTTAGGAGAATACTTTAATGCAACCGCCGCCTTTCTTTTTATCTTTTTGTTCATGTATAAAGGATTATAAAAAATATAAACCACTGAAGACACTGAAATCACAGAAAAAAGATTTAAAAAAGTCTTTAGAGGCTTTGACACAGATGGACACCGATTATTTATGATTTTTATGGTTTTTATATTTCTGTGTTAATCATAATTTATCTGTGTCTTTCAGTGTCTTCAGTGTTTTCAGTGGTTTGATTTAGTTTTTGCTCCTTATGCCTCGAT
>CAYMMR010000008.1:19334-26221 GCA_964391545.1 uncultured Nitrospinota bacterium
CATGATAAACTCCTTCCTTGCTGCAGTGCATTCTGCAGTTGCCTTTATATCTCCGTCCGAAAGTCTTTTTACGAGGTCAGTGAGAAACTGTCCGAAAAATAATGCTATATCTTCCTTTTCTACATTTATCCGGCAATGAACATTTTTATTATTTACGCTCACATCTATTCTGAGCATGCCTGTATTAACCATATCCAGAATAAAGACAAGGTTATATTCTTCCTTTGATTTTTTATCTTCCTTTCCCTCTCTTTGGTCTTTAATGTAGAGTTTTAATGTCTTAAAGCCGTCCTGAGCCAAATATGGAATTTGCAGGGCAAAGATATTATCGGGTTTTTGCGGGAAGCTGTTTGCAGCCTGATGCGATTCGATGCTGCTAAGGAGATTTTTTAGTCCTATCTCCATCTCTTTTAGTATTTTTGGATTTATCTTGCCCTTTGCAATTTCTTTTGCGGATTTCAAATCCTCCGAAAGCATGAGCAACATATTCTTAATATCGCCATTCAACTCTTTAATCGTCTCTTTCGTTATCTCCCCCCTTTCTGCCATTTTTAAAATCTTATTTTCGTAAAATCCCCCTAAATTAAGTATCGTCCTTTTTACATCTTCTGACGCAACCCCCTCGGAAGGTTTTAAGGGAATAGAGGATAAAACCTCTCTAAACTTTGTTAAAATTTCAGGGGTATCGCCTTTATCCGGGAGATTGGCAATAGTCTTAGTAATATCTGCTATTGCTCTTCCAATATCTGTTTTCTGCAGAGGCAGCTTTTTTAACAGAGATAGGAGCTTGTCCTCGACAAGAATATCCAATTCGAGAAGCCTCATCACAACCTGCGGACTTAGGCTCTCTACTCTGACAATCAACGATTCCCCTGCGGCAAGTCCCTTCGGAGTATTGGCAAGGACTTCAAGCTCGCCAAATCTTACGAGGGCATTATGACTGTCAATAGTCTTTATAACCTCGCCTGAGAGAATCTGTCCGATTTTGAGGTTAAGTGCAATATCCGGAGTTAATTTAATGGATATGTCTTTAATGGTTGGCTTTGATAGGGAATCGAATATGCCTTTTATATTAACCAATATAACTCCTGAATAATGTTGAGTAGTTGAGTAGCTAATCAGTTATTGATACCTGTAATATTAATGTCCTATATCTGTGTATTTTTGTCATTCCGCACTCGATGCGGAATCCAGTATTTTGCATAAGTATCTGGATTCCCGTTTTCACGGGAATGACGTATATGGGACATTTGTTATACAGTTTTCAATAAATGATTAAAATTAAACAACTCAACAACTCAACTATTTACTTCTTAAATTGCAAATAAGCTCGACTTCGCCTTCTGAAAGCCCCGCTTTTTCTGCAATCTCTTTTTTGCTTAACCCCTTTTTAAACAGACTATATGCCTCGTCATATTTATCTGCAGAAGAAACAGGGGGGGCATTGCTTTCGGCGTCCTGAAACTCCTTCATTTTCCTTAAAAGAGACTCGCTCCTCTGGATCGAAAGATTCAGTTCTTTTGATTTTTTGTCAATGCCGTCCCGCAGCTCTCCGCCCAGTTTTTTTTCCTCGTTGATATTTTTTTCGAGTCTCGAGGCGATTTTTTCGGATTCTGTTATCAATTGCTGGAGAGATTCGGCGAGGGTCTTTAATTCATTTAAAGAGGGGAGCGGCTGCTGCGGTTTGTTCTTTGACAGGCTGTCTTTTATAATATAAAAGATAATAATCGATAAGAGCAATATATCTACGGCAAACTGCAATACAATCCATGAGTTCATACGATTACATCAACGATATTTCCCTGTTCGCCCTCGACTTTCGGCTTTTCTTCCTTTGCCTCTTCCTCTTTTTTACCCTCTCTTTTTGTTTTCTGCGGAACATACCTATATTTTACCCCGCCCCTGTCCGTATGCTCTTCTCTTATCTTTGAACTTTCTATCTTTTCCGTTGTCGGAACCTCTGTTTTCTTTAACTCATCCTGAGCCTTGAGGGCGGCGGAGAATTGCTCTCCGTGAACGACAGTCTGCTGCTGCTGAACCTGCTGAACCTTTTCGGCAGCCCCGCTCATAGAAAGAACCTGCTGTAGATTGGTAATTCCTGCCATAAAGTCCCCCTAACAAGTCGGAAAAGCTTATAGTAGCGAAGAAACTTTCCTCTCACTTCCGTTATTTCTTCTTTTGCTCTTTTTTATATTTTTAGAGGAACAAAAGAAAAAATAAAAAGTCGTTCGAGGAAAATTTCTTCACTTTACAAATTTTTCTTGCCATTTTACGGAAGATTTTATTCATAACTAAAGCATTATCTTTGATTTTATTATATACCCTGAATCTCCTTTGTCAATAGCTTAACTTTGAAATATGAAGGAATGCGAGAGTCTTATTCTTCTACAACCTTGCCGCGATTTAGCTTAACTATTTTGTGGGGAAAGGTTTTGAGTATTTCTCTGTTATGGGTGGCGACGATTACAGTGGCGCCTTTTGCATTGGCGTCTTCAAATAGCTTCATTATCTCCATGGATATATCGTAATCCAGATTTCCTGTCGGCTCGTCGGCAAGTATTATCGAAGGGTCGTTTATGAGAGCCCTTGCTATAGAAACCCTCTGCTGTTCCCCTCCCGAAAGTCTTGGAGGGAGGAGGTCTTTTTTATGGCTCAATCCCACCATCTTGAGAGACATCCAGACCTTTCTTTTGATTTCCTTGCTGCGTATTCCTATCACCCTTTGGGCAAAGGCGATGTTTTCATATACGGTTTTCCGGGGAAGCAGTTTGAAATCCTGAAATACTACGCCTATATCCCTCCTGTAATAGGGTATATCGGAATCGTCTAATTTAAGGATATTCTTTCCGCCGACGAGTATCTGCCCCTGGTCCGCCTTGACTCCGCAGAATATGATATTGAGAAGGGTGGTCTTTCCGGCGCCGCTTGGTCCGGTTATATACAGGAACTCTCCTTTTTCCACCTTCAGGCTGACATCTATAAGCGCCTGATAATTGCTGTAGTTTTTGTAGACATGATAAAGCTGAATCATAAAGCGAAAACAAAAAAATTATAAATTCCTTGTATTAAAAGAAGTTGCAAGTTTTGCATCTTTCATCTCCATGATGTGATGAACCGCCTTTTTTATAGCATCGTTTGTCAATCCGTAATGCTCCACCAATTCGGCAGGTCTTCCTGACATGCCGAATTTATCGTTTATTCCTATCCTTTTCAAAAGGACAGGCTCGTTTTCCGAAATCACCTCTGCCACGGCGCTGCCGAGCCCTCCGATTATGGAGTGTTCTTCGACTGTAACTATTGAGCTGCCCTTTCTCGCGGCGGCCAATATTGCATTACTGTCAATCGGCTTTATCGTTGACATATTTATAACGCCGACGCCCAGGCCGTCCTTCCTTAAATCATCCGCTGCCTCCATGGACGCATGAACCATCAGCCCGCATGAGATAATGGTAACATCTTCTCCTGTGCCGTAAACATTTGCCTTGCCTATCTCGAACTCATGATTTTCGGGATAGATAACAGGAAACTTTTCTCTCGATAATCTTATATATACCGGTCCTTTGTATTTTGCAGCCGTTCTTATGGCTGCGCCTGCCTCATAAGCATCTGCAGGAACGATAACGGTCATATTCGGAAGCACCCTCATTAATGCAATATCCTCGGTAGAGTGGTGGGATGCGCCGTCCTCTCCTACGGTTATACCCCCGTGTGTGGCAACGATTTTTACATTTAATTTAGGGAGGCAGATAGACTGCCTTACCTGCTCCCATGCCCTGCCTGTTGCAAATACGGCAAAGGTGCTGCAAAAAGGGATTTTTCCGGCAGAGGCAAATCCCGCGGCAGTTCCCATCATATCCTGCTCCGATACGCCCATGTTAAAAAACCTGTCGGGAAATTTCTTTGCGAATTTCGATGTCCTCGTGGAGCTTGAAAGGTCGGCATCGAGAACTACTATATCCTTATTTTGCGCTCCAAGCTCTATCAGGACATCCCCGTATATATCCCTCGTCCCAAGCATCTTGTTCAAGCAATCATCCTCCCAAAACGATAATACCGTAAAACTTTTTCCTGAGCGACTTTTTCAATTTTCTTTTATTCCTCTAATTTTTTAAAAAGAGCAAAAGAAAATGTAACTATTCAGTAAACCACCTGTTGTGTGCAATGTTTTATAGTAACACAGGCATCCTGCCTGTGATTAACAGGCTGGAAGCCTGTCATACCAAATGAAAAAGTAATATTATAGGGTGCTATAGGTGGTTTACTGAATAGTTACAAGAAAATTTAACGGAAGCGAAGGAAAAGGTTTTACGGTAAAATTCAAGTTGCCGCCAGTTCCTTCATTGCCCTCTCGTATTCATCCCTTGTCGGAGCCACGCCGTGATATTCCACCTTGTTTTCCATAAAAGAAACGCCCTTGCCTTTGACGGTATGTGCGATAATCATTGTGGGCTTGCCTTTAATCTTCTCCGCCTCATCGAGCGCCGAAATAATCTCATTCATCGCGTGTCCATTTATCTCCATTACATGCCATCCAAATGCCCTCCATTTATCAGGGAGAGGGTCAATATTCATAATTTCCTTGTTTGGCCCGTCTATCTGCAGCCCGTTGTTATCCAATATGGCGCATAGATTATCTATTTTATAGTGGGCAGAGCTCATTGCAGCCTCCCATACCTGCCCCTCGTCAATCTCGCCGTCGCCGAGCATTACATAAACTCTGCCCTGTCTTTTATCGAGCCTTATCGCCAGGGCAAGTCCGTTAGCTTGAGATAAGCCCTGTCCGAGAGACCCTGTGCAGACCTCGACACCCGGTGTTGCGGAACTGTTTGGATGCCCTCTTAGAATGCTTCCTATCCTCCTCAATGTATGAAAATGCTCTATGCCGAAATATCCCGCCCGTCCGAGGGCTGCGTAAAGTGCGGGGGCGGCATGTCCTTTGGACAGGACAAACTTATCCCTGTCCTCCCATTTTGGATTTTTCGGGTCATGCCTCATCTTGTAGAAATAGAGTGCGGTTATTACATCGGCGGCTGAAAGCGAGCCTCCCGAATGACCCGACCCCGACTCTACGAGCATGGTGAGTATATCGATCCGCATCTGCCTTGCAATATTTTTAAGCCGTTCAATATTGGTTTCCATGTGAAAATGTCTTTTTTTAAATTACCATTTTTTAAAAATCAATGCAAGTTTTCAAGTAAAACTCTTTGACAACGTTATCGCTGATTTATATAATCAAGTTGCTCCCCTCACCCCAACCCTCTCATAGAGGGAGAGGGAGAGAGGGAAAAGAAAGGAGTTATTTATGAAGGTTGCGGTTTATTATAATAATAATGATATAAGAATCGAAGAAAGACCCGTCCCGAAAATATCGGATGGAGAGCTTCTCGTAAAGGTAGCGGCGAGCGGGATATGCGGCAGCGATGTGATGGAATGGTACCGCATTAAGAAGGCTCCTCTCGTATTGGGACACGAGATTGCCGGCGAGGTTGTCGAGGCAGGTAAAGGGGTAGAGCGGTATAAGAAGGGCGATAGGGTTTTTGTATCCCACCATGTCCCGTGTAATACCTGCCGTTACTGCCTCGGCGGAAATCATTCCGTATGCGATACTCTCCGCAAGACGAATTTCGACCCCGGCGGTTTTTCCGAATATATCCGTGTGCCTGAAATCAATGTGGACCGGGGGGTGTTTCTGCTTCCGGACGGCATCTCCTTTGAAGAGGGGTCTTTCATAGAGCCTCTGGCATGCGTCCTGCGCGGATTAAAAAAATCGAATATGAGAGAGGGTTTGAGAGTTCTTGTTATAGGCAGCGGCATATCGGGTCTGCTCTTTGTGCAGGCATTGCGCGCGCTTGGCGCAGGGCGGATTATCGCTGCGGATATTAATGATTACAGGTTGAATGCCGCGGTTAGGCTTGGCGCAGATGCCGTTATCGATTCAAAGGAGGATGTGCCGGCGCAGCTAAGACAGCTCAACGACGGCTTTCTTGCCGGCCTTGTGGTAATATGCACAGGGGCGCCGGCTGCAATGGCACAGGCGCTGAAATCGGCAGACAGGGGAGGGACTGTTTTGTTTTTTGCGCCTGCAGAACCCGGTGTCAATATACAGATTCCATTGTGGGATATATGGCGCGATGGAATAACGATGACGACATCTTATGCAGGGGCGCCTTCGGATATTGCCGATGCGATGGAACTGCTTGCCGGACGGCGGCTGAATGCAGCGGATATGATAACACATCGCCTGAGCCTGTCAAAAATCGGACTCGGATTTCAGCTTGTTGCAAAGGCGCAGGATTCCATCAAGGTAATCATCGAGCCTCAGAGATGAACAAAAACCTGATTAGCCACTGAAAACACTGAAAAAAGTAAAGACACTGAAAGACACAGATAAAATATGATTAACGCAGAAATAAAGAACTATAAAAATCATAAATAATCAGTGTGAATCTGTGTCAAAGCCTGTAAAGATTTTTTAAAAACTTTTTTGAATCTTTTTTCTGTGATTTCAGTGTCTTCAGTGGTTTATATTTTTTTATAATTTCCCTCGTATGCTAAAAAACTTACGAAACGATAACGGCTTTTCTCCCATCTTTTTTGTATTTGTCATCCTGATAGCCATATTCACGGCAAGCCTCGTTACGAAAGTTCCGGGCAATATCGCCATCGGAATAGGCATTGCCATAGCAGTTTTTGTCGTATCTTTTATCAATATAAACGAAGCCCTTTATATCCTTATATTTGCCATGCTCCTGTCTCCCGAATTCGGAGTCGGCGGGGGCGGCGGCGAGGGAGGAATGGAGGCAAAAAGGGCGGTAGCCCTCCGGCTCGAAGACCTCCTCCTCGTCATAATAGGATTTAGCTGGCTTGCAAGAATGGCTGTGTATAAG
>CAYMMR010000009.1:0-24886 GCA_964391545.1 uncultured Nitrospinota bacterium
TTGATAGACTTGGTTCTATAGGTGTGCCTTTTTGAAATGCATTATTTGGGTTAATTAACCCCGCACCACACCTTGAAAAGCATGATATTTTGTAATGTGGAGTGAATATCATTGGTTACAAAAAATGTGGTATAATTAAAAAATGCTAAACGATGTTGTAAGAAATATTATCGGTCCATGCCTCTGGGGTGCAGCAATAGATTATCTTAATATCGAGAAGGATAAATTTCTAATTATCGAGCGAATGCTTGAACACGGAGGGGATAAGCAGATTGATTTTATATTTACTAATTATAAGAGAGAGGATATTATAAATGTGATAAAAGAAAGCTCTTATCTGAGCCTCAGGACCGTTAATTATTGGTGCCTATTTTTTGATATAGGAAGAGAGGATACAAGGTGTTATACAAAGCCATACCAGAATCTGTGGCAGCCTTACTAAAAAATATTCATCTCTTTCAGCTTCCCGATGAAACCTACATGGCTGGCGGCACTGCCGCTGCAATATATTTAGGGCATAGGATATCAATAGATATTGACCTGTTTACAGAGAAAGACTTTTATTGCGGACCAATAATATCCTCAATCAAAAAACTGTACGAAATAAAGGTAACAACTGCGGCAGAAAAAGATACCCTCATAGCCGATATTAATAATGTCAGGTTCAGCCTCTTTAGATACCCCTATCCACTACTTGCCCCTCTCGTTGATGCCCCTGATTTTAATATTAAACTAACTTCACCCGTAGATATAGCCGCTATGAAAATTGTTGCAATAGGACAAAGAGGCACTGCAAAGGATTTTGTTGACTTGAAGGCAATTATATCGGCATATCGGTTCTCGCTTCCCTATTTAATAGCTCAAGTTCAAAAGAAATATGGAGTTTCCGAAGAATATGGATACCAGATTAAAAAAGGACTGGTATATTTTGATGACGCCGTGAAGAGCCTGGGAGATGTAACACTTGTTAAAGACAGAGGAAAGGTGCGTATATCTAAAAGAGAGTGGAATGAGGTAGAAAAGTTTTTCAAAAGGCTTGTATTAGTCCGCTGATTTTATGAAAATATTAGACCGATATATTTTAATCGAGCTGACCAAGTTTTTTATATTAAGTATCTTTACCCTGACCCTCGTCCTTTTCCTCGACCAGCTTCACTTTTTATCCGAGATGATTTTGAACAGGGGTGTGGCTGTAAAAGATGTCCTTACGCTTCTTCTTTATATCTCCCCTGCCTTCCTCGCCCTTACAATACCCCTCTCCGTTCTATTCGCCTCGCTTATGACCTTCAGCAGACTTTCTGCCGACAACGAGATTACCGCAGCGCGGGCAAGCGGATTAAGCATGTACAGGCTTATGCTTCCGGTATTTGTCCTCGCTTTTATAACATTCTTTGCCAGCCTTTATATAATGGTTAATCTCCAGCACCGCGGGAATTACTCCTTTAAGAATCTTATCTTTCAATTATCCACAAAGAAGGCAGGCTTAAATATAAAGACAGGGGTGTTTAGCGACGCCTTCAATGAATTGATAATGTATGTTGAAAATATAGAACCCGGCACATCACGGCTAAAAAACATATTCATATACGACACTGCCGGAAACTCGGAGCCTAAGATTATTACTGCAAGCGAGGGCAATTTTGCATCCGACCAGGACTCCATGAAACTCATCCTTCAATTAAAAGACGGAACTATTCACAGGGTAGAAGATAAAATGGACAGATACCAGCTTCTCTCCTTTCATACTTACGAGATAATAATCGATATGGGCAGAGGAAACGGCGATGTGTCTGTAAAGAAAGAACCGCGGGAGATGTCCATAGAGGAGCTAAAAAAGAGAATAGCATCGTTAAAAAAAGAAAATAAAGAATCTTATGCAGAGGATGTAGAAATACAAACGAAATATTCTCTGCCCTTTTCCTGTATTGTATTCGGACTGTTCGGAGCACCGCTCGGCATAAGGCTTCACAGATCGGGAAGGAGAGGGGGGCTCGGCATAGGCATTATTATAATCGTCCTCGATTACATACTCTTGATGGCAGGGCAGTCTCTGGGCAGGGAGGGGCGCATCCCGCCGGTTATCGCCCTCTGGCTGCCGAATATACTCATCGGAGGCATAGCCGTATATCTTCTGGACAAGGTTTCAAAGGACATCATGCCGTTTGAGTTTGTGGTGAGACTTATAGAACAATTTGAAAGATTGAAAGATTTGAAGATGAGAAGAAAAAAAACTAATTAATCCGCAGATTACCGCAGATACCCCCCCTCTTTCCCCCCTTTAATAAAGGGGGGATGAAAGGGGGGTTAAAAAATCTGTGTAATCTGAGAAATCTGCGGATATATATTCCCCTATGAAAATTCTCAACCGTTATATTTTGAATGAATACCTGAAGATATTTCTTTTTGCCCTCGCTGTTCTTACGCTTCTATTCGTCGTGGTGGATTTTTTCGAAAAGGTGGAGGATTTTGTAAAATATAAGGCATCCTTTATCTCTATCTTTAAATATCTAATCTTCAAGCTGCCCCTGTTCGTTTATTATATCGTACCGATAACTGTGCTGCTCTCGACTGTAATATGTATGGGTGTGCTTTCGAGGCACAACGAGATAGTTGCAATGAAATCCTGCGGCATGGGGCTTTACAGGATTGCAATGCCGATTCTCTCCACTGCCGCCGTTATAAGCCTTTTAGTATTTATAAACAGCGAGTATGTCCTGCCTGTTACAAACCGCCTGACAAATCATATATTGAGAGTTGATATAAAAAAGCAGGAGGAGCACGGCATATATAAGAAAAACAGGATATGGTTTAAGTCCGATGACGGCTCGATATGGAACATCGCATTGCTCGATTCCGGAACAGGCACAATGTTTAATGTATCCGTATTCAAGTTTAACGGCGGCAAACTAAAGGAGAGGATAGACTGTAAACAGGTAAAGTGGACAGGCTCTATGTGGATATTTTACGACGGATGGCTAAGGCTCTTCGATGAAGAAGGCTCTTTTAATTCGGAGTATTTTAAAAACCGTGAATTCCCGGTTAAAGAGAAGCCGACGGATTTTATGTCGGTCAGCATCGGCCCCGAAGAGATGGGGTTTAGGGAAATAAGGGATTATATTAAAAAGATTAGAAAAGAGGGATTTGATGCCACAAGGTATCTGGTGGATATGCACATAAAATTATCCTTTCCTGCAATATGCTTCATAATGGCGCTTATAGGCATCCCGTTTTCTCTGAGAACCGGCAGGCAGGGCGGTTTTACCGTAGGGATAGGTTTAAGCGTAGTTGTGGGATTTACAATATGGTTTATATTCTCGATGGGGATTTCCTTAGGACATGCCGGCAGGCTTCCGCCATTTATCGCAGCATGGGGCGCAACTATCGTCTTCACGGCAACCGGTATATACCTCTTAACGACATCCCGGCAGTAAAGTGAAAAAAGGTCATTTTTTCAGTGTGAACTATTCACTGTTTTTTTCCCCAATATCTTTCTAAAGGCAAAAATATTCAAGGTTATTATCCCGCCCCATGCCATCATTATAAAAATCCACCCGCCTGTATTCATAGAACTTTGACTCCCGACTCCTTCTTCATCCTCCACGATTTTTTGACGAGGAGAGCCAGGCAGATGAAGATAGCAGCCATCATTATCCTCGCACCCCATACATAAGGCCTGTTCGCAGGGTCAACATTCTTCATAAGCAGCACATCGCCTGCGCTCTGGTAAAGCCATGTCGAGAGGATTGCAAACAGGAATACAGGGGTAATGTATTTTATAATATAAAAGAAAACCTTTGGAATCTTTGTCGTCGCGCCCCTATTGATTTCTTCCCAACCCCTGCTCATGCCGAAGATATATACGAAGATTATTATTTCAAGGAATGCGCACAGCACAGGACCGAATGTCCCTGCCCAGTAATCGAGCTCGTCGAGGAAGCCGTGCTTTAAGAACAGCACTACAGGGAGGGAGCAGACAAAAAGCACGAGACCGACAAGAATCGCAGCCCTCTCTTTGGGAATCCTGAACTCCTCCTGCAGGAATGCCATTGCAGGTTGTGCAAGCGCTACGGATGAGGTTAATGCAGCAAAGAAAAGGAGAAAAAACCAGATAAATCCGAAGAATTGTCCAAAGGGAATCTTCTGAAATATAACAGGGAGGGATTGAAATCCGAGGTCAAAGGCGCCCCCTTTTGCAATCTCCTGTGCGCCGGCAATGCCGAAGAATGCAACTGCTGCAGGTATTGCTATCGTCCCTCCAAGCATAACCTCCGCAAATTCATTCGTGGAGGCAGCGGCAATGCCGGTCGTAGCAACATCGTCATCTTTTCTCATATAACTCGCATAAGTTGCAACGGCGCCCATACCGAGGCTTAATGTAAAAAATATCTGCCCCGATGCCGCAAGCCAGACCGTTGCATTCGTCAGCTGGCTGAAATCCGGATTCCATATAAAGCCCAATCCGTTTGTTATATTGTTTTCAGGATGCGTTGAATCTGGCGCGCCGAAGGCAAGAACTCTTATCATCAGGGCGAATGCCATTATAAATAACAGCGGCATGGCAATGTTTGCGAGTCTCTCTATCCCCTTCGATACCCCTTTTGAGAGTATATACACATTTATGGCAAGGGTTATTAAATAGAAAGTGATGGCAGGCGCAAGACCCGAAAAATATTCATTGGATTCTATCCCCTGAAATCCTTTCAAAAAAGCCCCCATCGTCTCCCTGCTCTCTGCGCCGAAATATTTGCCAGTTATGGAGAAAAAACTGAAGGCGAGTGTCCACGATGCCACATAGGTATAATAGATGACAATTATCAGGGGCGTAAATATGCCGAGTATGCCTATATACTTCGACCACCTGCTGCCCCATAGAGAATAAAACATACCCGGCGTCGAGCCGTGCCCCCTGTTTCCGCCGTATCGCCCTATGGTCAACTCGACCCACATGAGAGGTATGCCGAGGAGGAGCAGGGATATGAAATAGGGAACCATGAATGCGCCGCCGCCGTTCTCCGCTGCCTGAACAGGGAATCTCAAAAAATTCCCCAATCCTATAGCATTTCCTGCGAGGGCAAGCACAAGTCCAAACTTAGTCCCCCATGCCTCTCTGTTATCGTTATTTTGCATGCAAATTATAAAACCTTGCCACAGATGAGCGCAGATAGGATTAACTCCCCCTTCCCCCTCTTTATTAAAGAGGGGGAAGGGGGAGTTAATCTGTGTCTGTGTCTAAAATCAGGTTTTTGGTTCTTTACTGCACTACAGTCCCTATAACCGTTCCGAGTATGCTGACCGGTATCTGTTCATTAATGCTTTCCGTAGATTTTGCTACCCCTTTAAGAGCCTGTTTTGCCTCTGTATACAGGGTCTCATCATTAACAAGCTTCCCGAGCGTCCCCTCCCCCTTTTCTATCTTCTTTGCAATATTATTCAGGCTCTCGACAGTCGCCTTTGTCTGGTCATACAATGCCTCATCCGTCATAAGCCTGCCCAATGACCCCTTGCCTGCCCTTACATCTTCAGCCATTTTATTGAGATTATCCAGCACATCCTTTGCATTTGCAAAGGTAGTCCTTACGGCAGAGAAGGTGTTCATTATCTCATTGTAGGCGGCTTCGTCGGAAACCAGCTTACCCAGCGTCCCCTCCCCTTTCTCTATCTTTTTTGCGATTTTATTTACATTATCCAGAGCCTCGCTTGCGCTTGCGAGGGCGTTTTTCGCCTCTTTATATAAAGTATCGTCGTTGACCAGTTTGCCCAAAGTTCCCTCTCCAATCTCCATCTTCTTTGAAATATGGTTGAGGCTTGCAATCAGCTCCTTTGCATCGCTTGAAAGCGCAGGCAGGTCATTGGTAAACTTGTCAACATTGGTTACTATCCTGCCGATTTTTTCGTCATTATCCTTTATTATGTCTTTGAATCCCGATGTCGCCTCTTTAACATTATCAACGATTCCCTTTATAGAATCCTTACCCTCTTTTCCGCCGAGAACCTCGCTAAATGGCTGCGTTACGGACTTAATGTCAGCGGCTATGGAATTTAACTGAACTATCAGCCTGTCCATGTCCGGCGGCGGGGCGCCCTGCTGTATCTCACCTCCTGCCTTAAGCTCCGATAAACCCGGGGTGCCGGGGTCTATCTCGAGAAACCTCTCCCCGAGGAGGCTCTCCATCTTTACATAAGCCTTTGCATCCTTTCTCAGCTTTATATGAGAGGGGAGATTTATCGTAAGCCTTGCCCTGCTGTCCGTCAGGGATATATCCGTTATCCTTCCTATCTCCACGCCTGCCGTCTTTACAGTGGTATTTTTGACCAATCCCTGAGCAGTATCGAGCACGGCATATATATTATATCCCCTCTCCTTACCGACCTGAATCTTCTCTATATTTATGGTCATATAGGCAAGAAATATTATGCCTAAAACCACAAATATACCGACCTTAACCTCCGTCTTCATTCCGCCCATAAACCCTCCTATATAATTAGTAAACAGTAAAACCTTTTTTTGAACGACTTTTTAATTTTTCTTTTGTTCCATAGTGTAATAAATTCAAGAAATAAAGCAAAAGAAAAATTAACGGAAGTGAGAAAAAAGGTTTTACTGTTTAAAATTACTCTCTTGTTATCGGACCTTCCGCCCTCCCCTGAATAAACTGCTGAACAATCTCGCTTTTTGAATTTTTTATCTCCGACGGCGTTCCAGCTTCTATAATTTTCCCCTTATATAACATTGCAATCCTGTCCGCAATCTTATAGGCGCTGACCATATCATGCGTGATGGCAATGGATGTTACCTTTATCTTCTCCCTTAGATGTATTATAAGCTCATTTATCACATCCGACATTATCGGGTCAAGGCCTGTCGTCGGCTCGTCATATAGAAGTATCTCCGGCTCCATTGCTATAGCCCTCGCAAGACTGACCCTTTTTCTCATACCTCCAGAAAGCTCCGACGGCATAAGATGCTCTATATTCTTAAGCCCTACCAGCTTGAGCTTCTCTATGGCAACCTCCTTTATCTCGCTGTCCTTTAATTTAGTGTGCTGCTTCAATCCGAATCCGACATTCTCCCACACCCTCATGGAATCGAAGAGTGCGCCCCATTGAAAGAGCATGCCGAATTTCTTTCTCAACTCGTTCAACTCCCGCTCCTTTAAAGATGTAACCTCATGGCCGTCAACAAATACCTTCCCGCTTTCCGGTTTAAGCAGCCCTATTATACACTTGATAAGCACGCTCTTTCCAGTCCCGCTCCCCCCTATAACAACCATGCTTTCCCCTTTTCGTATATCGAGAAAAGCCCCTCTCAAAACATGGTTGCTGCCAAAGGATTTATACGCATCCTGAACGCTGATTTTTATATCATTCATATTTTTTATATATAATTTTTCCCTTAGATAAAATTCTTTTATATATATGCTCTCTTGCATCATCCAAATCTACTATATCAACCTCATCTTTTAAAGCCATAGAGTCTTTACCATAAAATTTAAAAAAATCTTTTGGCTCAATCCCACTGACTGCTATATCGATGTCATGTGCTGATTCAATGTCCTCAATACATGAGCCAAACAACAACACTTTCTTTGCACCGAATTCTTTACTAATTCCTACAATTTTAGCCAATTCACTTTTAAAAGTCTCTTTATCCATCGTTCATCACCCCATTTATGTATGCTATAAAAATTTCAATTAAAATAACCGATTCCTTTTATGTCTAACAAATTATTATCCAGTTTCTGTTTTTCTATCGGAACCGTGCCTGAAAATCGAGGCAAAGACAATGAGATGTTGAAAAAATTATACAACTGTGAACTTAGATTGCTTCGGGCTAAAGCCTTGTCATACAGTGAATTATTTATTGCCGTTACTATAAGCAATTTCACTGCGTCCGATGGAGTGATTGGTTAGGCTATTGGCTGCATTCTCAATAAGTGGCGAACTTCAATGCCATTGTCTAACTCTGCCCAATAGATAGCAAACCCTCCCGGTTCAAGAGACCATTTGGCTCGCTGCTCTGGAGTAGCTTTTGCTAACCAATCTAACCACTCAACTCGGTCTATCGCAACACTAATCTCCCTGCCATCGCTGAGGGAAACACAGAGTGTGTTGCCAACAAAATGAACATCGGTTGCCCCAACTTCTTCTATGATTTTACTTGCTAAAGTATCCATTCCATACCTCCAACAATTTATCCTGATTTTGGCGTGTTAATTTCAAAATATGGTTCAGTTCGGCTGTATTATAACCATGATTGTATTCTACCACAACAGGTTGAAGCCAAAATTTAGCCTCTTTTTCACCATGTAGAACATGGACATGGGGTGGTTCATTTATATCAGAAGAATAAAACCGAAATTTGTAACCGTTAATTACGGTTGTCGGCATTACGAACACCTTTCAATTTTAGATGAACCTTTATTTATGTTGTGTAAGCCTAATAAATTATTATCCAGTTTCTGTTTTTCTATCGGAACCGTGCCTGAAAACCAAGGCAAATGCAATAAGATGTTGGCGAAAGCTCTTTATAAGATTTCAACCTCTCCGGATTCTCTGATAATTCTATCTTTAGTTAATATACCTGCCTGATAAAATTTAGCCGTTGCTACAATAATACGGTCGTGTATATCCTTAATTCCTTTAATGCGTATAGCCTCATCAAAAATTTCCAATTCAAATCCTACGATTTCAAATTCAGGTTCTTCTTGTATCAAGCTATACATTTCGGCAAAATCAAATTCTACCCGCCCTTTTTCAGATATATCCAGCGATTCTGCCAAAACTATGGTAGGAACTAATAAACTTCCTCCTATATTACGGGTTGCATCAATCCTTTGTCTGATCCCCTTAGAGAGATGTTTACTCCCAATGAAATACCAAATAAGCACATGGGTATCAAGCACATAAAGCATGTTCTTTTCTTGCTTGTTCATATATTATTACTTAAATTACGAAATAGGTTGCGCTTACCCTCTTCAATCATCTCCTCAGTTATATCCCCGCCCTTAACGCTTCCAAATAGAGAGGTTTTCAATTTTTTAGGTCTTTCCCTAACTACTAAACCGTGCAGAATATCTCTCTTAAGTCTTACTAACTCTCGCTCTAAAACATCAATCTGCTTTAAAACTATAGTTGTGTTTAACTTATTATGGCTCATTTACACTCACCTCCATTCTTTTCATAAAGCCTCACTGCCTTATCCTCTGACTGTGTAAAGACAATCGTTCCCACGCAGAGCCCTCTTCGCTCAGGACAAGTATGGGAACGAGTAAAATCCTTACAAGTATTATCAAAACCTTTCTACCTGAACCGTGCCTGAAAATCGAGGCAAAGACAATAAAAAACGAATCATTCCTTTCTATTCTAAAACAACATCTCCAGAGAAGACAGGGACAGGGATATATCGCAAGGGTTTTTCTTTCTGGTATTCTTTAATGAATTCATCAATTTTTGCAGATACTTTAGCATTAAAGTATTTTTCTCCACACTGCTTACATACCTCTGCCGGCAGTCCTTCACAGATTAATAATTCTTTCTTGATATGGAGCTCTAAATCTATCTTTTTATGCTCCAGTTCTCCGCCGCATAAATCACACAGGTCTTTTTTTCTCATTTTACAATCACCTCCTTATCCTTTTTCTTGTTTTATAATCTGATTTCCATTCTTCATCCGACGGCTCATAAACGGTAACAATCCTTAGTTTTGGCTCTATTGTGCCTATTGAACACTTCACATGAAGCGGGTCGCCTGTTTTCAGCCATCCTAAAACCAGACATGAGGGATAAGGCTTGCTCTCAGGATTATGCTCTATTATATCCCCGTTTAACAACGCATGCTTTATATTTTCAATAGTTATATTACGCTCTAATCTCTGCAAGGTAGCATGTTCAGTTACCCTAAACTTATTTTCTTTTATGCTCTGGATGATAAAAGTTTTACTCAATCCCACATCTTAACTCCTCTCAGATATTTAATAACTTATTATCCAGTTTCTGTTTTTCTATCAGAACCGTGCCTGAAAATCAAGGCAAAGGCAATAAAATGATTCAATACCTCACTGAGGGGTGAAAAAAGTTGTTTAAATTAAAGAAATTCTATATGATTTTTCATTTCCTCAGAATCTACAATATCCCATAATAGTTTTATATTTCTTATTAAATCACCTATAGAATATTTCTGCTGATGCACATACACAACACCTGAGTGTTTTTTATTTAAAGCAAGGGATAAAAAGTCATCATCGTGAGTTAGAATAACAAGACCATTTCGGGCAGCATATTCAAGCTGTTCAATATCAGTTAGCCCGAGGGTATCAGAATCTCTGGCTGTTATAGCCTGCACTCCTCTGCGTTTAAGTCCTGAAGCGATAGTAACATTTACACTCTCATCAAGATAGAATGTAATTTTACTCAATGGCTACCTTCAATTTGGAAGGGAATTTATGTGCAAGATTTTTTAAATCTTCTTTCCTTTTACTTATATTAGTGTCAAAAAACTCTCTATTTTCATAGTAGTATGACAGGGCATCATGTACTGCCTCAAGAGTAAGGTGTGGATGGGCATCAATAATTTCATCAGGTGTCATCCCAAGCCTATCATATTCAATAACAACATCGATTACTCTTATCCGTGTACCCGAAATCACAGGGCTTCCACCCGATATTTTGGGGTCTTTAGTAATATAGGGATGCTTTATATCTATTGTTCCTTGCATGCTAAAATTTTAACATAAAGTTACAATAAAAGAAAAGGGGAAGTGCTATCAAATAACCTATTGATGTCTCTATTTTTCCCTAAGCCCTAACAATTTATTATCCAGTTTCTGCTTTTTCTATCGGAACCGTGCCTGAAAATCGAGGCAAAGACAATAACTCTATCTATATAAGCACGGGTTTGATTTTCTGTCCTTCCAATTCTTCCTTATTGCCATAATAGAGGTAGGGGAGTCTGGAAATTTCCATTTCTACGGTTTTCAACATCTCTTCTTTTGTGGGAATATTTATAAATTCACCCTCCTTGTTAATATGAAATTCGCCAACTATAATTATCCCTCTTTCTGTCTTGCAAAGGACAGGCACTTTCCAGATATTTTCTATAGTGTCATATCTCGGTGTGCCGGCAGTAGTCATATGACCTATGTTTTCATATAAATACTTTCTTACTTTTTCGTAGATTTCCATACCTTCACCCCCTTAAATGAAAATTTTCCCCATGCCTTTATAAAATCAGATACATTTTTTACCAAATTTTTGTCAAGGTCAGGGTCTTTGTAGTATATCTTATCACCTTCCAGTCCTGTTATAACCACAAAATGCCCGAATCCCTCAAGCCCTTCGTATAATACAGCTGGGTCTAATAGGGCTATCAAAGGAGAGTTTTGCTCAAGTATAGCTAAGAGATAATCGGGGGTAGCGTGGTCAATTTCCTCTGCTTCAAATCCATATTTCTTTGCACCTTGAACAATCTCTGCACAGGTATTGCCAAGCCAGCTTGTCTCACAAGCTTCTTCTAAATCAAGTTCACTTATTTCTTCTCCATAAAATGCCAGCACCATCCTCAAACATGCAACTCCGCAGGTGGTATTCTTTTCTTGTTTAAAGTATGGGATGTTAAGTTTCATATTTTCACATAATAATTAAGTGCCTCCACATATTTCCCATAGTTAAGAGGATATGAAGTTTAGTCTATTTTTACTTTGAACTCAAAGACATCAAATTTTCTTTTATATGTTTTGCGGTAGATTGCGCCAATAATACAGACACCTTTGAAAGTTCAATTCCTACAATTTCTTTATCAACTCCGTATTCTATCCTTATCCCTTCTTCTATTTCTTCAGAATCTACAGCAACACCTTCTTTAAGAGAGATATATAAAATATCCTGTTCATCATCATGCCATGCTTTTACTTTACCCTTATCCATCTTTTCCCCTCCTTTTTCTGTTTTTCTCTCAGAACCGTGCCTGAAAATCAAGGCAAAGGCAATATTTTTTTTACAGTTCTTCTTCCAGAGTAACCCTTAAGACTTCGGAGATGGTTGTAATTCCCTGCTTGACCTTATCCCATCCGTCCTCTCTCAATGTCTTCATACCCTGCTCTCTTGCCTTTTCTTTTATGATATTGGCGCTGGTCTTCTGCAGAATGAGCCTTCTTATGTCGTCATTTATTATCAGCAATTCGAATATCCCGACCCTCCCCCTGTATCCTGTGTTGCTGCATTCATCGCAGCCTTTTCCTTCATACACTGTGAAACTGCCTAATCCCTCTTTTACACCCAGTTCATCCATTGCCCTGCTTTCCAGTTTTACAGGTGTCTTACAACTCTTACATATTACCCTCACCAATCTCTGGGCAAGAACTCCCAAAATGGCAGATGACATGAGGAAGCTCTCCACGCCCATATCCTGAAGTCTTGTTATTGCGCCTGCCGCATCGTTTGTATGGACCGTGCTGAAGACCATGTGTCCTGTAAGCGCCGACTGTATGGCTATGTCCGCTGTTTCCGGGTCTCTTATCTCTCCTACCATTATTACATCCGGGTCCTGCCTTACTATCGATCGGAGCCCGCTGGCAAAGGTAAGCCCTATCTGGGGTTTTATATGGATCTGGTTTATCCCGTGCATCTGGTATTCCACAGGGTCTTCGATGGTGATTATCTTTATATCGGGCGAGTTTATCTTGTGCAGTCCTGTGTAAAGTGTCGTAGTCTTGCCGCTTCCGGTAGGTCCCGTCACCAGAAACATGCCGTAAGGCTTTGAAATCAGGTTTTCGAATTGTTTTAACTCCTTTGAAGGAAAACCCAATTTCCCCAGATCGAGGACTACGCCCCCCCTGTCGAGAATCCTCATTACTATGCTCTCTCCATAAATAGTGGGAAGCGTGGAGACCCTCATATCTATATTTTTCCCCATTGCCTTAAATCTTATCCTTCCGTCCTGCGGAAGCCTTCTCTCCGCTATGTTCAGCTTCGACATTATCTTTATTCTCGATATGACCGCGGACTGCAGCTTTTTGGGCGGGGATTCCATATCGTGCAGGACCCCGTCAATCCTGTATCTTATCTTTAAATCGCCTTCAAATGGCTCTATATGTATATCGCTGGCGCTAATCTCAACCGCCCTCGTTATTATCAGATTGACCAGTTTAATAACAGGCGCCTCGGATGCAAGATCTTTAAGATGCTCCGTCTCCTCCTCCGCCTCCCCTCCCATTAAGTCGATCTCCTCCTCGGACATATCTCCGATAATCCTCTCCATAGTAGTGGCGCCGGTGCCGTATTGCTTCTCGATTGCATCCAGTATCTCGTTCTCCATGCTGAGGCATACCTGAATATCGCATCCTGTTATAAGCCTTACTTCGTCTATCGTGGAGACATCCAACGGGTCGGACATTGCGAGTGTCAGGGTGTTATTATCCATCTTTAATGGGAATAATTTATATTCCTTCATGAACTTCACGGATATACGGTCGTCCAGCCTTGGGATATTATCCGCGGAAAAAGCCGGGGACTTTTCCAATTCTGAAAGCTTTAAATAGGAAAGATTGAGGAGCCTGCCCATGATATTAAGCATATCCTCCTCTGCAATATAACCCATCTCGACAAGCCTTTTTCCTATACTCTTGCCATTCCCCTGGACTATTACCTTTTGCAGATTCTCCTCCGTTATCTTTTTTTCTCTTATAAGTATCTGTTCTAATGTTTCCATAATTTTAAAAAGTAAATAGTTAAGCAGTCGAGTGGTTAAGTGCCCCTGAATGATTCTATCAGGGGTCAACTACTCAACCATTTAACTATAATATCATCATCTCCCCGTAGCTGCCCCGGATATATGTTGAGGCGGCGGAGGCGGGGTTCCGATGCCTTGGCTTGTCAGCATTGGGGGAGGCTGTGTTACGACGCCGGATATATGCTGTGGGGGGCGCATGGAATCGATGCCTCCGGCAAGGGTTGGAATAGGCTCTGTAGATGCCCCGGATATATGCTGCTGCGGTATCTGACCTGGCGGAGGGGGCGGAGGCTGAATATAGGAAACAGAAAACTTCGGCTCGAGCCTGCTCAGCCTGATGACTCCGTCATCCGACGGCTCTAAAAGCGCAGTTCGTGCTCCCGACGGCACGGTCAGATTTATAACAGTGTCATCTTTTTTTTTATCCTCCGAAAGAGAACCTTGAGACGAGTCAGGAGGGACAGTGGCAGAAGGCGCTTTCTTTATAGCCGAAAGCATATCCGTCCTTACGCCCGATCTTATGAGAGGAATTGCAATAGTATCGTCCCCTCCCTCTCTTTTAAGGACTGTCTTGTTCTCGGTTATTTCGGTTATACGGTAATTTGCAACGAGTTGATTTATCTTGAATCTTTGAGCCTTTAAATCCACCTTGTTAGTTCCGTCGAGATAAGAGCCGCTCATAATCGCGACATTTTTATCTTCACCGAGGAGTATAACACCGTGAAGCTTCAAATCGGGCGGAGGCTGCAGAGGCGGCGGAGGAGGTGGAGGAGGTGGTGGTGGAGGAGAAGGAGGTTGCAATTCCCATTCTTTCCTGTTAGGGCGAAATAGATTTTTTAAAGGTATCGATTCATAGGACGATACAGGTATTGGGTTGACCGGCAAAATTTCTACAAGAGGAGGCATCTCTGCTCGAGAGACTTTAATAGCATCTCTCTTTTTATCGGAAAGCTTGGAAGCCGTCCATATTTTAATTATGGCAAATGTTAAAAGAGAGCAGAGAACCAGCAGGGTTATATTTACGACATTGAACCTGCGGAAAAATTTTTTGACAGCCTTTAATATTTTATACATTTTAGACCCCGTATAATTATATCATAATTTAAAGGGTTTTTAGCGTATTGTCAATAGGTTATATACATCATAGAAAACATCTTGCAATCGAGGTATTTTTACCATAGAATATTTTACTATGAATGAAGGCATAAGATATGTCGAAGAATTTAGAGCTAAAGATTCTGCCGATTCTCCAGTTGAAAGTCTGTCCCCCCCATCGGGAATCGTTATTGACAAAAATAAAAATATTATCGTTGCGGATGAATTTAACCACAGGCTCCAGATTTACGATGATGCCGGCAATCTTATAAACTCTTTCGGTCGGAAGGGGAATGGGAGCGGCGAGTTTTATTACCCCAAGGGTATAGCAGTTGATTCGGAAGGCGCCTTTTATGTGGCAGACTGCTGGAATCACAGGATTCAAAAATTTTCGCCCGATTGGAGGTTTCTATCCTCTTTTGGAAGCTATGGCGATGCGCCGGGCAGCTTTAACGAGCCTTATGACATAGCTATAATAGAGAGGCAAGTGGCAAGCCTGCCCCTGCAGGTACTAAGCAGGGGGGGCAAGGGTATAGGGTATAGAATATTCGTATTGGACAGGTGCAATCACAGGATACAGGTTTTTGACAAAAATACCAATCTTAGCGGAATAATAGGACAGAGGGGAACTGTTATAGAGGAAGACCTGTCAGAGTTATTCGATACTCCGCCGGCGCTTTTTTCCCTTCCAGCCTTTGAGTTTCCGACAGGCATTGCTGCGGATGCGGATGGCAATATTTATGTGGCTGACAGCGGCAACCACAGGATTGTCAAGCTTAATTCGGAGGGAGAAATTCTGCTAACCTTCGGCCAAAAGGGCAGCGGCATAAAGGAGTTTCAATATCCTCACGATATTGCCATAGATAATAACAATAGTATATTCGTATCCGACCTTAATAATAACAGGATTCAGGCATTTTCTCCAGAAGGCAATTTCCTGTTTTCCGTTGATAGAGGAAGGGACGATTCGGATAAAATCCCGTCCCCTGCTGCCATTTCGATAGATAATAGGGGAAGGCTGTATGCAGGCATGGGATTCGATACTCGGATACTGATATATGAATATGAAACTGCAACCGGCAGTCGGCAGTCGGCAGTCGGCAGTCAAGAATCTATAAATATATCTTCCATTAATCATAAAATACAGGATATTGAAAAGGAGATACTAAAAATAAAAGATGAGAGGATAGGTTTTTCGGAAGATTATATTGCCCGCCAGATAAAGAGGGAGAACGATATTCTGAATCCGCCGAAAGACGATACGGTTTTCGACGAAACACTGTATTCCCATGAAAAAAAGGATAGGAATCTTGTCAGGGATATGAGGCGCAAACTGCTTATCCATAAGAGGCTTGTAATAAAACTTTGCGGCATATCTCAAGAAAGCGGGGGGCTTAAAGATTATGTTTCTTTGCTGATAAGCGAATCCGGTTTTCTTTTGACCCTTTTAGAAGAAAGGAGAGATTATGAAAATGAGGCAGAGAGATTTTTCAGGGATGAATCCGGAAACAAAGGAGAAAACTGGAAGGGTTTTAAAATCGCTATACGCAAATCGGATGTAGTGCAGGATATACTGCCGCATATCTTTTCATCGTTAAATCTGCTGATAACTCATTACCCGGGATTTGGTATCCGGGGGACGGGGGCCGGGATTGTTAAATCTGAATATAAAACCACGAACCACGAACCACAAATCACGAATCACGAGATTATTACCTTTGCAAAGATAATCTTATATTCCAGCGGGATGTGGGGGCATATATCGCAGATAGAAGAGAATATAAAGGAGCTTATGGGGGTGGCCGGCGAAGATGTCGCTCTTACTGGAGATGAAGGAAATAAACCGCTCCCTATCCCGAACCTTCCTATTACACTTACATTAGCCGACTTAACCGGTGCAATCTTTACGGAAGGAAGGGCAATAGCCAATCGTCCCTCGTCCCTCGTCCCTCGTCCCTCGTCCCTCGTCAATTATTATGAGGCTATGGAACTGCTGAAAGTCAGGTTGGAGAAACTGCTCGATGAGAGGGAAAGGATAGGCGCCGAGATAATAAAAACAGAAAACTCCCTTAACGGACTTCCAATGAGGGAAGAAAAGATGAGGCTGCCGCTTCTGAATAGCAGGCTGCTTATGGGCTTCCATGACAGAATTAATCACCGGCAGATAGGAGAGCTTCTAACAGCATATCAAATACTCTCTTCTATGCTTATTGCTTTACCGGGCAATGAAACGAGCGAGAAAATATCCAACTTCCTTAACTTTACCGGGACACAGATAGCCCTTACTTCAAAAATAAAAAAACAGGGATATGAAGAGGAAGGAAGATATAAAGCGGAATTGGACAGGCTGATTTTCTCCTTAAACGAAGATAAAGGCAAACAAATCGAGCTGAAAAATGCAATTTTTAGAGTATCACGGAGAACGGATTTTGCGAATCAATATTCAAAAAGGATAAGGGGAAGCCTTACTTTATACAGACAGATTGTAAAACCCCTCTCACCCCCCTTTGTTAAAGGGGGGCATGGGGGGGTTATGTTCGATATGTCCTTTGGCAATTATGGAAAAGGAAAGGGCGAGTTTAATTTGCCCGCCTCGATAATATCCGACAAAGACGGTAATTTATATGTAACCGACCAGGATAATCACCGCATACAGAAATTCGATAAAGATGGAAAATTCATCCTGAGCTTCGGCGGGTTCGGCTCGATGGAGGGAAGATTTAAAACGCCTGTATGTGTGGAACTGGATAGGGGCGGAAACCTTTTGGTGTCCGAGTGGCTTAATAACAGGATACAGAGATTTACCTCCGGCGGGGAATTCATCTCCTCTTTTGGAAGACAAGGGAGCGGGGACGGAGAATTCAGCAGGCCGAGCGGAATTGCCGTAGATAAGGACGGCTTTATCCATGTTGCAGATTTGGGGAATAGGAGGATACAAAAATTTAATCACGACGGCAGGCATATTTCATCCGCAGGAAAAGATATATTTAAAGAACCCTATGCAGCGCATACATTAGACGGTAATATTTTTGTCGGGGAGCTTGCAGGAGACAGGGCGGTTATATTGGACAACAGCGCAAATCTCGTTAAATCCTTTGGCGGAGAAGGGACGGAAGACGGAAAGTTTCTCTGGATAGCCTCGATTAAAAATGACGAAAGCGGAAATATATACATTGCCGATTTCTGGGGAAGCCGGATTCAGATATTCTCGAAGGATTTTAATTTTATATCATCTTTCGGCAATTATGGAAGGGGAGCAGGAGAATTCGACGGCGTATCGTCCATTGCAATCACCGATGGATTCCTCTACGCCTGCGATTATTTCAACCACAGGATACAGAGGTTTAAGTTTATCTGAAAAAATGTATAAAACCACCCCAAAGATGCCTGCATCAATAAATGACAGATGCCTAAAATTTACGACAACATAGAAAATCATCTGATTCAGGGATTGAATGATACGCTTAATGTGTCCCGAAGGTCGGATTTTTGTGTCGGGTATTTTAATCTCAGAGGATGGAAACAGGTTGCGGATAAGATAGATACTTTAAAAGGCGGAGATGAGAACTCATGTAGGCTTTTGATAGGGATGCAAAAACCGCCGATGGAGATAATCAGAGATTATTTCTCTAAAACCTGGCAGGGTATTATTGATAACAAAACAGCATCAGCCATAAAGAAAAAACTGGCTCAGGAATTCAGGGACCAATTAACTATTGGAATTCCTACTGAAGAAGACGAGATTGGTTTAAGAAAATTATCGCAGCAGATAAAAGATAAAAAGGTTGCAGTAAAACTCTTTCTCCGCTACCAGTTGCACGCCAAACTGTATCTCTTGTTCAGAGATGATAAGATAAGTCCGGTTATCGGCTATCTCGGCAGCAGCAATTTAACCCTTGCCGGGCTTCTAAAACAGGGTGAATTGAATGTAGATGTGTTGGAACAGGATGCCGCTCTAAAACTTGCAAAATGGTTTAACGACAGATGGAACGACCAATGGTGCATTGACATATCAAAAGAGTTGATAGAGATAATTGACAATAGCTGGGCTGCCGATAAACTGCATTTGCCCTATCATATCTATTTAAAAATCGCCTATCACCTTTCCCGCGAAGCCCGTGCAGGGCTTTCTGAATTTAAGATTCCGAAACTGCTGCAGGAGAAACTACTCAATTTTCAGCAAAAGGCGGTTGCAATAGCCGCTCATTATCTCAACAAAAGAGACGGCGTTTTAATAGGCGATGTCGTTGGCTTGGGCAAGACACTGACTGCGACTGCTCTGGCAAAGATATTTGAAGAAGATTTTTTTCTTGAAACCCTGATTTTGTGTCCCAAAAACCTTCAAAATATGTGGGAGGATTATGCCCATAATTATCAATTGAGGGCAAAGGTGCTTCCCATTACTCAGGTTCAATCCGCATTGCCGAAATTAAGAAGATACCGCCTGATTATAATTGATGAAAGCCACAATCTCATAAACAGGGACGGCAAACGTTACAGGGCAATACAGGAATATGTTCAACTGAATGACAGTAAGGTTATACTGCTTACTGCAACGCCCTACAACAAGACCTATCTTGATCTGTCCAATCAACTCCGCCTATTCATTCCTGAAGATAAAGATTTGGGCATAAGCCCTGAGAGATTTATTGAAAACATAGGCGGCAGGGTTCAGTTTATGTCCAGATACCAATATTCAGCGACTACGCTCCCTGCATTTGAAAAGAGTGATTTTGCAGATGACTGGAGAGAACTCATGCGTCTGTATATGGTTAGAAGACCGCGTAGTTTTATCAAGCAACACTATGCTGAAACCGACACTGGGACCGGAAGGAAATATTTATTGTTCAGCGATGGAACACGGTCTTATTTTCCTGACAGGATACCAAAGAAAGTGGAATATGAATTTAAACCTAATGACCCGAATGACCAGTATGCAAGATTATACTCTGATAGTGTAGTTGAAATAATTAACGGCTTAAATCTGCCGAGGTATGGTCTGGCAAATTATCTTGACGAAAAGACGACCCTTAAACCGTCAAAAGATGAGGATATTATAAAGGAAAATCTATCACGCGCAGGAAAACGGCTTATGGGATTTTGCAGAACTAACCTATTTAAAAGGCTTGAAAGCAGCGGTTATTCCTTTCTGCTGTCTTTAAGCCGCCATATCCTGCGTAATTATGTTTATGTCTATGCGATTGAAAATAACCTTCCGCTTCCTATCGGCACACAAGAGGCGAATGTATTTGACGATTTTATAGAAGACGCAGATGCAGACGGTTCAGGTGATAATTCAATCAAGTTATTACTTAATGAAGAAGACTATTACAAACAGGCAGAAAAGGTCTATCGTCTATTTGAAACGCAGATGAAAAACCGTTTTGGCTGGTTCAGAAGCGGTCTGTTTCAAAACGATTTAAAAACAAAACTGATTAACGACGGCAGAGACCTTTTAAAAATATTGAATATCGGCAAAAACTGGAATCCTGACAAGGACACTCAGATTAACGCACTGCATAATCTTTGCAGTAAAAAACATCAGGAAGAAAAAATACTGATATTTACACAATTTGCCGACACGGCTTACTATCTGCATAACGAATTGAAGAAAAGGGGATTGAAGCAGTTTGAAACTGTTACCGGCGAATGCGAAGACCCGACATCCTTTGCATACAGATTCAGTCCTGTCAGCAATGAAAAACATGGCATTGCCGGAACAGATAAAGAAATCCGCATTCTTATAACCACAGATGTTTTAAGCGAAGGGCAGAACCTTCAGGATTGTCATATAATCGTAAACTATGACCTGCCGTGGGCTCTTATACGGCTGATACAGAGGGCAGGCAGAGTAGATAGAATTGGACAGAAGGCCGAGAAGATTCTCTGCTATTCATTTTTACCGGAAGATGGAATCAATAAAATTATCAAACTAAGAGAGCGTCTTAAAAAGAGGATTCACGACAATGCGGAAGTAGTAGGCTCTGATGAGACCTTCTTTGACGGAGACCCTGTAAAGATACATGACTTTTATAATGAGAAATCCGGCATACTGGATGAAGATGACAGCGATGAGGTTGACCTGTCTTCTTATGCTTATCAGATATGGAAAAATGCAATAGACACTGACCCCTCATTGAAAAAAACGATTCCAGAATTGCCGAATGTTATTTACTCAACAAAATCTTTTAAACTTGTCCCGTTATGTCTTAAAACGGGAGAAGATAAATCACATAAGGAAGGGGCTATAGTTTATACAAGGACTGCTGATGACAACGATGTTATGGTCATGGTGGACAGGAAGGGCGAAATCATTACGCAGTCGCAGTTGACTATTCTTAAAGCCGCTGAATGCAGTGCGGATACACAGCCGATGATGAAACTAAATAACCATCATGATTTGGTCGGAAAAGCCGTTGAGCATATAAAGCAGCATGAAACTTCAATTGGCGGACAACTCGGAAAGAAATCAGGCGCCAGATACAGAACCTATATGAGATTAAACCGCTACTACGAGGAAAATAAAGACACCCTGTTTGTCCACGATGCAATGAAGATGGCGATTGATGACATTTACAGATACCCATTGAAGGAATTTGCAAGGGATACTTTAAACAGGCAGCTTAAGGCAGGAATATCGGATGAAGACCTTGCAAATCTTGTTGTCTCTCTGAGAGATGAAGACAGGCTGTGTGTCATAAACGAGGAAGAATCAGCACACAAAGAACCGCAGATAATATGTTCAATGGGGTTAAGAAACGAATAATGACAACATCTGCCATAGACAAATCAAGATTCAACCATCTTATCAAAGGTTTTCAATTTGCAGAACTCTTTAACAAACTGGGCTGGGATTATATCAAAAAGACCGAAAAGATTGTTGCAAATGATACGGAATATCAGCTTAATGCAGTGGCTGATAAAAAAGGTTTTGTTATATTTGTTTGCAGCCCCGACAGCAATGGAAATATCCCCGACCATCATATCAGAAAGAAAATAGACAATACTGTAACAAAACTCTATTTTGAGCATCTGCTCATCTTCTGCGATGGCGCAAAGAGACATCAGGTCTGGCAGTTGGTCATCAGGGAGCATGGCAAGCCTGTTATCACAAGAGAAACACATTACTATTCTCATCAGGAGCCGGAACTCCTGTTTCAAAAACTTAAAGGGCTTTTCTTTTCCATTGACGATGAGGACAGGATAGGTATTGTTGATGTCAAATCAACCGTTATTGACCAATTCAATACAAATGCAGAGAAGGTAACCAAAAAATTTTATGATGGCTTCAAGAAGGAACACACCGCATTTCTGGAGTTTATCAAAGGCGTTACAGACAAGGTGGACAGGGAGTGGTATGCCTCTTTGATGCTAAACCGCCTTATGTTTATCTATTTCATTCAGAGAAAGGGGTTCCTTGATAATGACAAAGACTACCTGAGAAACAGACTTAAAACCACACAGGAAAAGAAGGGCAAAAACAAATTCTATTCCTTTTACAGAAACTTTCTCCTCGTCCTGTTTCATAAAGGGCTTGGCTCTCATAGAAGGACTCCTGAGTTAATCAATGAAATCGGCATTGTGCCATACCTGAACGGCGGTCTCTTTGATGTCCACCATATTGAAAACAGTTATTCAGACATCCGGATTGAAGACAAGGCGTTTGAGGAGATATTTGATTTCTTTGACCAGTATGAATGGCATCTTGACACACGCATCACTGCCACAGGTAGAGAAATCAATCCGGATGTCATCGGCTACATATTTGAGAAATATATCAACGACAGGGCGGCGATGGGGGCTTATTACACCAAAGAGGACATCACGGACTACATAAGCAAAAACTGCATTATTCCATTTCTGTTTGACGAGGTAAAAAGGAATTACCCAAAGGCATTAAAACCTGATTCAGATGTCTGGAATATACTGAAAGAAGACCCCGACAAATACATCTATGATGCCGTAAAGCATGGGATAAAATCCAAATCTCAGGATTACAGCGATTTGCCCAATGATATTTTGGCAGGGTTTGATACAGCAGGCGGCGGCTTGATAGAGAGACGAAAGACTTGGAACAGACCTGCTCCGCCGGATATAGGACTGCCCACTGAAATCTATCGTGAGGTTATTGACAGGAGAAAGAGGTATTATGAAATCAGGCAAAAGGTTGAAAACAGCGAGATTATAGAGATTAATGACTTCATAACTTACAATCTCAACATTCGCCAGTTTGCTCAGGATGTTGTTGAAAACACCGATGATACTGAACTGGTCAAACATTTTTACAAGGCGATTCATAATATTACAGTGCTTGACCCCACATGCGGCTCAGGGGCATTTCTCTTTGCTGCGTTAAGCATCCTTGAGCCTCTGTATGAGGCATGTATCCAGAGGATGGAAGATTATGTCAGCGAATCGTCAAAAGGAAAATACAAATTCTTTGAAGACACCCTCGCCGATGCAAAATCGAACAATCACCCGAACATTCAGTATTTCATCTACAAATCCATCATCTTAAATAACCTCTACGGCGTTGACATTATGAAAGAGGCGGTAGAGACCGCAAAACTGAGGCTGTTTCTTAAACTTGCCGCGACAGTTGACGCTGACTACAAAAAGCCAAATCTTGGGCTTGAGCCTCTGCCTGACATTGACTTCAATATTCGTTCTGGAAATACACTTGTCGGCTTTGCAGCATTAAAGGATGTTGAGAGAGCGGTTGAAGGACACCTGCTAAATTCACAACTCCTGAAAAAAGAGATTGAGGATATAAAAGAGCAGGCAGAGATAGTGAAGATGGCTTATGAAAACTTCAAAAACTCCCAGATGATGATTGACAGCCCTTCTGCAAGAGGGGCAAAGACCGATTTGGAAAACCGCCTGAAAAGACTAAACGATACGCTGAATATTTATCAGGCAAAAGTTTACGGCATAGATATCTCTGTCCGTCATTCCCGCCCCTCTTTAAAACATACAGGGGTAAACTCCGGCGGGAATCCAGATCCTTTTGATAAGTGGCTCAAGTCTCATCAGCCATTTCACTGGTTTGCTGAGTTCTATGAGATTGTCCACGAAAAAGGCGGGTTTGATGTAATTATCGGCAATCCGCCGTATGTGGAACAAAAGGATGTTCCTTATACCTCCAAAAATTATGCTACAGCGGAGTCTAATGCTATACATGCTATGTGCGTTGAACGGAGCTTAATCTTGCTAAACTCACAAGGCGCAATAAGTATGATAGTTCCATTGTCGTTAGTTTCTACACAAAGAATGCAAGCCGCGCAGGAATTGTTAGAAAAAGAACGATCAGTCTGGTATTCAAACTTTGCATGGAGACCAGGGAAACTTTTCGATACAGTAAATCGTGCATTGACAATATTTGTCGGCATCTCATCGAAAGCATGCAATTTATATTCTACGAACTATATGAAGTGGAATTCACACAGCCGTGATATGCTTTTGGTAAACATACCGTATGCCGAAATACCTCAAAAGCGATTTGCGTTTTGGAGACCAAAGTTTGGGAATAATATAGAAAGAGCTATCCTTAAAAAGTGCATTATGGTCAATGTAAAGTTGATGAATTATCTGGGAAAGAGTGAGAACAGAGTATACTATAGAACCACAGGAGGTTTATACTGGAAAATATTCACTGATTTTGCTCCGGCATTTAGAGTAAATGGCAAAGAAGGACATTCTTCACGTGAAACTTGGTTTTCACTTCAGTCCCCAAAGTTTGTAAAATCAAGCATTGCAGTATTGAGCAGCAATTTGTTCTGGTGGTGGTACACAGCGACATCTAACTTGAGAGACCTGAACCCATCAGATATTCAGAATTTTCTATGTTCTGACTCAATATTGTCTGATTCCGAACTATCAAGGTTAGGAGAAGCATATATAAATGATTTACAGCAAAATAGCACCATGCTTGTTAGACAACAAAAAACAACGGGTACCACTGAGACTCAGTCTTTCAAGGTTCAGAAATCCAAACCCATCATTGACGAGATTGACCGAGTCCTTGCAAAGCACTACGGCTTTACAGACGAGGAACTGGACTTCATC
>CAYMMR010000010.1:0-23665 GCA_964391545.1 uncultured Nitrospinota bacterium
CCCTTGTCTTACCGGTATCTTAAAGCTGAACTTGCTTCCCCTCCCATATTCGCTTTCAACCCATATAATCCCCTTGTGAAGCTCGATTATCTTTTTTATCAATGCAAGGCCAAGCCCAGTCCCCTCGTATTTTTTTTCGTAAGCCGGGGAAAGCTGCTGAAAGGGCTTGAAGAGCCTGCCAATATCTTCGGATTTTATGCCTATGCCGGTATCCTCGACGGAAATTTCTACGAAATCTACATCTGCAAGCCGTGCCTTTATCGTTACGGAGCCTCCATCGGGCGTAAACTTTACTGCATTGCTTAAGAGATTGAACATCACCTGTTTCAGCTTTCTCTCATCGCCCTCTATATATATGTCCGTATCGGGCTCGGTATCGAGGCTGATATTTATACCGTGCTTCATTGCCTTTTCGTTGAACCATACGAGAGATGCGTCAAGGACATAGCTCAGAGGGATTTTTTTGATTTCAAGCTCCATTTTACCGGCTTCTACTTTTGAAAGGTCGAGTATATCGTTGATTAGCGTCAGCAGATGCCTTCCGCTTTCGCTTATATATGACACATATTCCTTCTGTTTTTCGTTAAGTTTTCCAAACATCTCGTCCTGCAGGACCTCCGAAAATCCGATTATGGAATTCATAGGAGTTCTCAGCTCATGGCTCATATTTGCAAGAAATTCCGACTTTGCGCTATTTGCGGCATCGGCGCATTCCTTTGCAGCCAAAAGCTCGATAGTCCTCTCCTTAACCTTTATCTCGAGTTCCCCGCTGTATATCTTCAGGGCATCCTCCATCCTTTTTCTGTCCGTAATATCCGTGGATATGCCGCAGACGGCGTAAATCTTTCCCGAGAGGTCGTGTAAAGGGAATTTAATCGAGATGTATGTATGAATGCCGTCGTTGTGAGGCGCAATCTCTTCAAATCCTATTGGAGTTCCATTCTCGACTACCATTAAATCGTTCTCCCTGAACTTATCCGCCATCTCTTTTGGAAATATATCATGGTCGTTTTTTCCAGCAATCTGCTCTTTTGCGATATGAAAAAGCCTTTCAAACTGCTTGTTAATAAGAATATATCTGCCGTGAATATCCTTGAGGTATATCACGGATGTGGCGTTATCTATAATTGACTGCAATTGTTCTCTGCTCTTTTGTAATGTCTCTACAATAATGGCATTATTTACGGCAATTGCAGCAGTGTTTGCAAAGGAGATTGCAAGCTCCTCATCCTCGTGGACAAACATCTTTCCGTCAATCCTCTCCGAAAAATATAATCTCCCTATAACATTTTTACCGATAATAACGGGCACGCTTAAAAGCGTTCTCATTTCCGGATGTCCTTCCGGAAACCCGGTGAATGCAGAATGACTGGAAATGTCATCGAGGGAGATAGGCTTCTCATCTTTCAGGATATAACCGAACAGCCCGCGTCCCTTTGGCAAGCCGTGTGTCCTCATCATCCTTTCAAGGAGTTCCGGTTCTATGCCCGAAGAGACAAAATATTCGTGTTCTCCATCCTTTATATGTATTGCAGCATATTGTGAGCCGATAATATTTTTTGATGTCTTTGCAATCTTTTCGAGAAGCTCCTTTATATCGATATTTTCCATGATTATGTCGTATGCGTGAGAGATGGCTTGCTGATTCATAATCAGCCTCATATTCGAATTAAATAACCTGCCGACGTTTTCTGTCATCATATTAAAGGATTGGGCAAGCTCACCTATCTCATCCCTGCTCTTTATATCGACTCTCTCGGTAAAATCGCCTCTCCCGACCTTTCCAGCCGCATTTTTAAGCCTGTTTAAAGGCTTAACGATAACATATCCTACAAATATCGAGATAGATGCAGTTGCGATAACGAAAAAGATAAACCCGTATAATAAGAAGGTATTATATATACGAACATCTCTTTTATAGTCCTCTATAAGAAATGTTACAAGATTGTCTATTTTATCAACATAACCCGGCAGCATCGTGTCGTATTCGTTAAGCGCCGGCCTTACACTTTCATTAGAGGGCGCTGCTATATTTAAGAGCATAGATTTGAAGCCTGTATTCCAGTCTTTTTTTATGCCATCGAGCATTCTTACGCCCTCTTCATATTCGAGGGGGTTTGTATCGTATCTCTTGCTTCCGTATTCCAAATCCTTAATCATCTCCTCGAATTTGCCCATCTTATCTCTAAGCCCTTCAATGAGAGGCTTCCTTAATTCAGCGGTTTTTGCCTCTACTATCTTTTGAATCAGCCATCCCATCTCAAAAGAGCGGAATCTCAATTGCCCTGCAATATTGATTCTCGCTGCCTCTCCTCTTATATGACGGGTTAGAGCAAACCCCCTGTAGATGAAAATAGCGAGGAATGTAAGCATTACGATGCCTACTGACATTAATTTTACCGAGATGGATCCGAATTTAAACATGGTAATTTTACAGTTTTATCCTCGGGTCAACGAACATATAAATCAAATCCGATACGAATGTCCCTGCCAGAACCAAAACCGCCGAGAAAAAGTTTAGTGTAATAATAATAGGGAAATCCCTTGCCAGAATCGCCTCGTATCCCATCCTGCCCATGCCCGGCCATGCAAATATGGATTCGATAATAACAGAGCCGCCTATAAGTCCCGGCAGAAGCATGCCGAACATCGTAACAAATGGAAGGAGGGCATTTCTCAGTGCGTGGCTGTAGTTCACATCGTCGTCCGTAAGCCCCTTTGCCCTCGCAGTCCTTATATAATCCTGCCCTATAACCTCGAGCATCTGCGCCCTGACATAGCGCGAGAGTATGGCAATGCCTGCGGTCGCTTCGAGTATCGAAGGCAATACGAGATGCCAGAGTTTATCCATAGTTGTGAAGGGGAAGCCGAGGCCTTCCCTGCCGAATGTCCTCATCCCAAGAACAGGGACATTAAATGTCTCCACGCAAAATATAATCATTACATAAGCAAGAAAAAAACCAGGGAGAGATATTAAGGCATAAGAGAGAAATGTTGTCCAGCGGTCAAATGTAAAACCCCTTTTAATCGCAGCATGTATCCCGACGGGAAATGCCAGACACCATGTGAGGATTGTCCCTACAATAAAGAGCATGAGGCTGTTGTAAAATCTCTCCGTTATTTTTCCCATGACAGGCTGATTATCTTTAAATGATTTTAAATCACCGGTAAAGAGCTTTTTGAAAAATAGGAGATACTGGACCTGGAGCGGTTTATCCAAATCGAATGCAGCCCTGTATCTATCCAAATCTTCTTTTGTAAAACGCGGATTCAGAGGGTTTATCTGGCTCGGCTCCCCTGGCGCAAGATGGATGATTAGAAATGAGATAACCGAGACAAAGAAAAGTGTGATAAGTTTTTTATAAAGACTCTTTATCGTGAATACGAGCATATCTTTTATGGCGTGATAAGTTTTTCAAATATCTTTTCTAAAGTCTCTTTCAGTGAGACAACTATTGTTTTTGCTGCTTCCATTGCTCCTTTAGCCTCTTCTTCGGATACTTCGGCAAAGTCCTGATAGTCTCCTTCATGCCTTAAATCCATTAGAGACTGGATAGATTTAAAACTGACATCTGACACAATACCTGTTTTTATAAAATGCTGATTAAAAAGAGAAACAACTCCGGAATGTTTTGAAGAATCTTTGCTTATTGTAGCGAGTAAAGCCCTCATTGCATAGAAAACCGAATAATATGCCCTGTTTACTGACAATCTGAAATTTTTACGAGATAATTCATCCATTGCCTCGCAGAGTGTTGTTTCGGCTCTTTCGAGCCTATGTTTTGCAAGCGCCTTTTGTTCGGGAGTTAGAGCCATATACCTTCTTCTCTTACGGTTTTACAGAATGGAGATGACTTTACTACAGGGTTTTCCCATGTGTTTTCATCATATCTTATAGTGGATATAATTACATTGTGCTTTAAATTTTCTTCTGCGGCAAGTTCCGATATTGATTTTTTTGTTTCCCATGACAGTTTTGTCAGGACTATTAAAATATCTATATCCGATGCCCTATCGCTTTCGCCTCTGACTTTAGAGCCGAATAAAATAATCTCTTTAATCATAGAGCCAAATCTCTTTCTTAATCGTTCGGTAAACTCTAAAACAGCGTTCCTTTCCTCTGTTGTCAGCAATGAAATCTTTCCGATATTTTTATCTTTTGATATTGTTTTTTTCATGCCTTTACCGTCTAACAATCTTCAATCATCAATCTTTAATTGTCAATCGTGAGGGTTTATCCCCCATATTTCCTTTGCATATTCTTTAATAGTGCGGTCGCTGGAGAATTTGCCCATATTTGCGACATTCAATATGGATTTTTTAGCCCACTCATGCCTGTTTTTATAGAGCTTGCTAACCCTTTCCTGACAGTTTATATAGGACTCGTAATCCGCAAGAAGCATGAATGTGTCGCCGCGATGCAGAAGGGAGTCAATGATAGGCTTGAAAAGCACGGTATTTTCAGGAGAAAAATAGCCGCTACCTATCATATCCAAAGCCGCTTTCAATTCCTGATTCTTTTCATAAAAGTAGTAAGGATTGTAGCCCGACCTTTTGGTTTTTAAAACCTCCTCTGTGGTAAGCCCGAAAATAAAGATATTGTCTTTCCCAACCTCTTCCATTATCTCTATATTTGCGCCGTCGAGTGTGCCTATCGTCAAAGCCCCGTTTAATGACAGCTTCATATTGCCAGTGCCCGAAGCCTCTGTCCCGGCAGTCGAAATCTGCTCGGATAAATCCGCAGCAGGTATTATCCTCTCTGCAAGGGAGACATTATAGTTATTTAGGAAGACAACCTTTAATCTGTCCTTTACCTCCTTGCTGTGATTGACGACATCGGCGACGGAATGGATAAGCTTGATTATGAGCTTCGCCATCCAGTATGCAGGCGCCGCCTTCCCTGAAAATATAACGGTGCGTGGAATAACCTCCGTATTCTTGTTATCCCCCTTAACAAAGGGGGTCGGGGGGTTGTTTTTAATCCTGTTGTAGAGGGTTATGACATGGAGGACATTCAAAAGCTGCCTCTTGTATTCATGGAGTCTTTTAACCTGGACATCGAACATAGAGTCCGGGTCAACCTTTATATTATTTTTCTTTAAGATATACTCTGCAAGCCTCTTCTTGTTTTCCCTTTTAACCTCCATCCATTTCTCCCTGAATTTCTTGTCTTCCGAGAGAGGGGCGATTTTTTTCAGTTCATCGAGGTTTGTAATCCATCCTTCCCCGATATGTTCTGTGATAAGGTCGGACAGGAGCGGGTTTGCCTTTTTAAGCCATCTTCTTGGCGTTATGCCGTTTGTCTTATTATTGAATCTGTCAGGAAACATCTCATAAAAATCTTTGAATGTCTGTTTTTTTAATATCTCTGTGTGAAGCGTTGAAACGCCATTTGTGGAATGGCTTCCCACTATAGCAAGATTTGCCATCTTTATCGCTTTTTCATCCCCCTCTTCAATCAGGGACATGCGCTTTCTCTTTTCAACATCTCCGGGAAAACGCCAGTTGACCTCCTCTAAAAATCTCCTGTTAATCTCATGGATTATCTGGAGATGTCTTGGAAGCAGACTCTCGAACAGAGAGATGCTCCATTTTTCGAGAGCTTCGGGCATAACCGTGTGATTTGTATATGCAAATGTTCCAACCGTAACCTCCCACGCCTTCTCCCATGAAAGCCCCTTTAAATCCAGCAAGATTCTCATAAGCTCGGGAATGGCAATCGCAGGATGGGTATCGTTAAGCTGCACGGCAACCCTTTTTGTGAAATTGTCAAATCCGGTCTCCTCCTTTTCATATCTCCTTAAAATATCCTGAAAGGTTGCAGAGACGAAGAAATACTGCTGCTTTAGCCTCAAAAGCCTGCCCTCCGCAATGTGGTCTGCGGGGTAGAGAACCTTCGAGATGCTTTCGGATTTTGCCTTGTCCTCGACTGCCTGAATATAATTACCGCTGTTAAAAAAGGTTAAATCGAAATCCCTCGAAGACTTTGCAGTCCAGAGCCTCATATTGATTACATTATCGTTCTTATATCCAGGAACCGGCGTATCGCACGCCATTGCCATAACCTCTTCCGTGTCAACCCATTCGTTCCTCAATATCCCATGTCCATCTATATATTGGTTTACCCTTCCGTAAAAATGGACGGGAAAGAGATGCCCGGCGCGCTCTATCTCCCAAGGGTTTCCGTATCTGAGCCAGTTGTCGGGCGTCTCGACCTGATACCCATCTCTTATCTTCTGATAAAAGAGCCCGTATTCATAGTGTATGCCGTATCCGTAAGAAGGAATTCCGAGTGTAGCGAGAGAGTCGAGGAAACATGCAGCAAGCCGTCCTAATCCGCCGTTCCCCAGCCCGGCATCCCATTCCGCCTCTCTTATATCTTCCATTTTATACCCCAGGGCTTCAATTGCCTTTGTGCAGTCATCCTCGACCCCCAGGTTTACCATGCTGTTTCCAAGGGTTCTGCCGACCAAAAATTCGAGAGAAAGGTAATAGACCCTCTTAACGCTTCTCTTATAATAGGAGCGCTGTGTGGCAAGCCACCTCTCGATAAGCCTGTCCCTGATGGCATAAGCAAGACCTATGTAATTGTCGAATATGCCGGCCCTCTCGCAGTCCTTGCCGAGATGATGCTCGATATACCCTTTGACTGTAGTTTTAAGCTTTTCTATTTTCTGTTCTTCTTTTTTAGGGTCTTCCATTATAGCCTCCCGATAAATTTATTGAGGATTATACTACTATACAAGTCCTGTTTCTATATTTTTTATTTTTTTTAGTTTGTGTAAGCCAGCGGCTAACATTAGAATAACTGCCTAAAATAATGTATAATGTAAAAAATATTGGAGGTATCACTATGATTTATATTATCAGGTTCATCCATTTGCTCTCTATTGTCGTATGGTTCGGCAGTATAGTCTTCTTCAGCTTTATAGCTGCTCCTGCCATATTCAAAGTTCTGCCGAGGGAGACTGCCGGCGATGTGGTTGGAGAGATATTCCCAAAATATTGGCTCATAGGTTATATATGCAGCATTACATTGCTTCTTACACTCGCCTATATGTCTGCTTATGAAAAGACGATTCCGATTGTAAAGATTTCTCTCCTTGTTCTTATGACACTTATAACATTCTATTCAGGGCTGGCAGTAGGGGGCAAGGCAAGGGAGATTAAGGCGGAGATAAAGACAGTTGAAGACCCGGCAAAAAAGGAGTCTTTGAGGATGGAATTTAAGTCTTTACATCTGAGGTCTGTCATTCTCAATGTTGCCGTGCTCATGCTTGGCATTGTTTTTATATTTTTTACTGCATATAGCATGAGGGTGTAAATAGACGTGTAAAAAGAGTGTAAAAAGAGCAGGCTTGACTTGTCTTTTTTTGTTTAGTATTCTTGAAATTAGGGAGGCAATATAATATGTCAAAAACTGCTACAGCTATCAAACCAAAATATCTGATTGACGAAAAAGGCAATAAAACAGCGGTTGTTATCAATCTTCATGACTATAAAAGTCTTTTAGAATTCATTGAAGACTTAGAAGATGCCAATGACCTCCTGCGGGCTGAAAAAAAAGCAACAGGATTTACACCTTATAAAAAATTCCGTCAGGGATGGCTTAAATCTTGAATCAAAATCATTATAGAACGGAAAGCTGAAAAAGAAGCTGATAATATTCCAATTCCCTTTAGAACCAATATCGATAAAGCCATCCTCTCCCTGTCTCAAAACCCAAGACCTCATGGTTGTAAAAAGTTAACAGGCAGAGAAGGTTATAGAATCAGAGTTGGCAACTATCGCATCCTCTATACTATAGATGACAAGGCAAAGATAGTAGTCATCTATAGAATTAAAATTAGAGGGGAATCAACCTATAAATAAATCTCTTCATCATTGTAGCCTTAATAGCTTTATCCTTTCTTTGTTATGAAATTTGGAGTTTGGGTCATGGAATTTGGGCTTGACTTTCTTATTTCTTGGTTGTTAAATATAGGCTGTCATCTAAGCCCCTAAGGGGCTACGGCTTAACTCCGCATTGAACCTGTAGAAGAAGTCATTTTTCAGTGCGAACTAACTATGTAACTCTATGTCTACAATTCATTCCATAAAAGGCAGTTCCCTATATAGACGGACATTTACAAGCTCGATTCCATTTGTAGATAGTATTTCAGGCAAGCGCATCGATGGGTTGCAGGGAGCAAATATCGAATTCTCAAGCAAAAATCTCGGGTGGAATGGACTGCTGGTGGAAAAGGGTGTGCAGCACGGCTGGGAGGCGGACGATTTCTCTATTTCGGGTCATTACCTTGCGATCAATCTGAGCAGCAAGCCTCTCTCTTTTGAGAGGAAGACACCGTATGGATTTAAGAGAGAAATAATGCCTCCGGGCAGCATCTGGCTCAATCCTGCAAAAAACACATTCACACACCGTGTAAAAGAGGTCTGTAACTACGGCGCCGTTGTTCTCGATTCTGAAAAGCTTGAGCATCTTGCTGGAATTTCAAAGATAGAGCTTCGGCTTCATTACAGTATTCAAGACCCTCAGCTTGAGTATCTGATACGCTCCTTGCTGATAGAGGTTAAAAATCAAGGAATTAATGGCAGAATATTTTGCGACAGCTTGACAACTGCATTATCGGCATATCTGACCGCTCATTTTTCGATAGCAGGCAATCGTCATTATCGAATAAAGGGAGGAATACCTCAAAGAAAACTGAGGCTCCTGGTTGATTTTATAGAGGGAAATATCTCTGCCGATATACGACTCGAAGACCTATCTGCTCTCGTCAATCTGAGTCCATATCACTTTGCCCGTGAATTCAAGCGGTCTGTAGGGTTGAGTCCTCACCAATATATTATCAGCCGCAGGGTTGAGCTTGCCAGAGAACTGCTGGATAAAAACAAGCAATCAATAGCAGATGCAGCTTATGAATTAGGGTTTGCCGACCAGTGCCACCTGACCCGTGTCTTCAAGCTCCACTTTGGCATAACCCCGGCAGAGTATATCCGCCTTCGCAAGCGATAGAGCCTTTGACTTTTCGGCTAATTTTCAGCAAGAATCTTCAAAAACAGCAAATTCCTTCAAGCAAAAATCCTTCTTATCAAGTAAAGTAGATTAAATCTTTGACAAAAATGCAAAGAAATTCAGAACACGAATTACACGAATATACGAATGCCACGAAAAAAATAGATTTATTTTTTATTTTATTAATTCGTGAAATTCGTGTTTAAGTATTTATTAATTTATTTAGGAGGAAATATCTATGAAGCTTAAATATTTTATATGCGGACTTTTTATAATTTTGCTGCAATCGTATAAGGAGGTGTATGGTATGGAAAACATATCGGGTCGTGAACAGGTCATCGATGCCGTTAATGGCGTGGTAATGAGCGTAGACCGCCGGGACTGGAAAACTTGCAGGTCATATTTTATAGATGAGCCGTTTATTGATTACAGTTCATTAAACGGACAAGCAGGCAGCAAAGTAAAGGCTGACGAGCTTGTCAAAGGCTGGAGTGCTTTTTTATCGAAGTTAAAATTTACTCAGCATTTTCTCGCAAACCATGATGTAAAAATTAGCGGTAATACGGCAACCTGTTATTCCTATGTGCGGGGTATTCATTCTTTGCCTTATGCCGAAGGCGGTGAGTTGTGGGATGTTTACGGAACTTATGAACATGAGCTGGTCAAGACACCATCTGGGTGGAAGGTTTCAAAAATGGTTTTTAATCTGCTTTATCAGGAAGGGAATAAAAATCTTCCTGCCATTGCCATGAAAATGCCGGATGAACAAAGAGTAAGCTTTATAAGCGAAGGCGATAAATTAATCGGGATACTTTATATTCCGTCTAACTATAAAGATGGACAAAAACTGCCGGCTGTTATCGTAACAGGGTCGTGGATAACGGTAAAAGAACAGATGTCCGGGACTTATGCCAAAAAACTCGCTGCCGAAGGATTTGCCGCATTGGTTTTTGATTTTAGAGGCTTCGGGGAGAGCGGCGGCGAGCCGAGACAATATGAATCTCCGCAGAGAAAAATTCAGGACATAAAGAATGCCGTTACTTTTTTGCAGACTCTGCCGATGATTGACAAGAACAAAATAGGGGGGCTTGGGATATGTGCGAGTTCTGGTTATATGTCCCGTGCAGTTACCGAAGACAAACGGATTAAAACATTTGCGGCAATTGCCCCGTGGCTGCATAATGCAGATTTGGTAAAGCTCATTTACGGAGGCGAGAAAGGGGTAAATGAAAAAATTGCGATAGGAAAGGCAGCAAGCGGGAAATATGAACGGACGAAAATAAACGATTTTGTGCCTGCCTGCAGTATAACCGATGACAGTGCGGCTATGTTTGGCAATTTTGAATACTACCTAAGCCCCGGCCGCGGTGCTATACCGGAATGGAGGAATCAGTTTGCCGTTATGTCATGGCATGAATGGCTGCAATTCGACCCCATTAAAGAGGCGGACAAGATTTCCGTTCCTACACTTTTGATTCACAGCAATGATGCCGCTATACCGGACGGCGCCAGGCTGTTTTACGACAAGCTGTCCTCAAAAAAAGATTTTTATTGGATGAAAGGCGCTCAATTCGATTTCTATGACAATCCGCAGACCGTGAACGAGGCATCTAATAAAGCAGTTCAATGGTTTAAGCAATATCTGGAGTAGGGGCAGACGGAGTAAAACAAAGTAAATTATTATGCGGCTTTATATGCTTTGCCTTGCCCATTCTTCGTTTGGATTTGTTGTTCGTGATGTTGTTTCGTGGTCGAATAAGCTTTTTTGGCTTGAAACTGCCTTTATTCTTTTATTTGCCAGAGTGACATACTCATCTTCAATTTCATACCCGATGTAATGTCTTCCGTCCTTATGGGCAGCAAGGCAAACCGTTCCGCTCCCGCAAAACGGGTCCAATACGACATCCCCTTTAAAAGTATATAACTGTATTAAGCGATGGGGCAGTTCTTCCGGAAAAGGCGCCGGATGTCCTATGCTGCGCGCCGATACTGCCGGAAAAGTCCAAACGCTTTTTGTCCACTCAAGAAAGTCTTCCTTGCTGATAGTATCCTTTTTATATCCTCGTTTTCTTGAAAATGATTCCTTTGAAAACACTAAAATATATTCGTGAATGTGTCCCGCAACACAGGGTTTGCAGCAGACTGCCAGCTTCCCCAAGCTGTCGAGGGACTTGCGCTTGAAGCCTTGTTCCAGATGATTTCGCCGCGCATGAAATAACCTATTTCATACATATCCTCTATAATGTAGCTGTGAAGTGGTATATATGGTTTTCTGCCGAGATTGGCAACATTAATACAGGCTCTCCCGCCCGTCACAAGCTTCTTGTAAGTTTCCTTGAATACTGTCTTTAATAATGCCCTATATTCATCGAGAGAAAGATCTTTATCGTATTCCTTTTTCACATTATATGGCGGCGAAGTAACCATTAAATGAATGCTGTAATCAGGTATATCGTCCATTATTTCGCTTGATTTACAATAGATTTTATTCAGTCTTTCGGTATGGATATGGTTTTCAACGAACCTTACCTTTTCAGGTGGTTTTTTATTGGCATACAATTTACTGTCGTAAAACTCTGAAGAATCGTGATTGATTCGCCCTGGAACACCAAAAGCGCTTGTTTTTGTCCCGGTTCGTTTATATTTTAACTCTTTCATGTTTTGCTATTCCTTGATTAATTTCAAGAAAGCCTCAGCTTTTTTCTCATAAGTCTGTTCTTTGTTTGCTTTCTCTATGATTTGACCTAATTCTTCTTTGCTTTTCATGCTCGAAAAATAATTTCTTTCTTCAGACAATAGGTTTGCAAAAGCATTTTTTAGCTCATTGAAACTGTCAAACTTATAAAAGCCTTGCTTGTCGGTTTTTTTAATATTTTCTCCGTTATTATCTAACGGTTGGGGGTTAACAGACCAGAAACCCTGTATAATTCCAGCGCTTTTTAGGTGGTCAACTTTGGAGTAATAGCTGTTTGTGATTGGAGTATTACCCATGATGATAATCGGTATCTTGGAGGCTTTAAAGCTTGATACTCTTATATTTATGCTCTTGCCAATTGCTTTGAGCATGGTATTAATCCCGATTTTTAAGAGAATTATATATATCCTTGATTATATCCGAGGAGGCTTTTAACATGGCTGTGCTCATTGCCTCTATTAAGGCGCGTGGATTTTTTTGTCTGCACGGTTCTGCGATGCGGTAGGTTTTTTGAAAGATAATCCTCTTGCTGATGTCCGGCTCTCTCTCTGCCATAAGGGTAATGCCGATGCTTAAAACAGCCTCCCATTTATCTTCTGCGTCCCTTTCGTAAAATTCGTCAACACTCCCTTCTATCAGATAGGAAGACTGGAGCTTGCTGTCGTTTTCTATTACAGCAGAGAACAGTCCCGATGCTCTAATGTCCCTCGATAGAAAATAGGCAACGAGATCTCCCGGATTTGCCCGCCATTTATGATAAAAATATGTGTCTCTCTTAAATGAACCTTCCCTGTATATTATTCTATCGGTATTGTAAATTGGGGAGACGCCGAACCTGTCGAGTCTGATAATATGAGAAAGGGGTTTTAAATCCGAAATAACAGGCGGATTATATTCGAGGGTATAGAATTCGATTTTATCTGCCGGATTTTTGAGGCTGATACATGAACAGAGAATTAGGGGAAGTCCGATTAAAAGAAAGAATATCTTTTTCATAGTATTGAAAATTTTGGACACAGATTTACACGGAAAAAGAGGATTTTCACAGATGGTTCTAAAATAAGAATTAATCTGTGTTAATCATGTAGTTTCTGTGTTTATCCGTGTCCTATCAAGGTTTTTATTTCTTACCTTTTTACAGTTTCCGACTCGACCTCCCTCTTTGGAGGCGGAGAGCCGAATATTAATTGAGAAGGATGGTCATCGAGCCTGTTAGTCAGCCTGTTTAAATTATCGCTTGCCTTTTCGAGATTCTGCGCTATTAAAAGAAGATAGCGTTTCAATTGTATCAGCGAATCGTCAGTATTACCAGCTAAAGAAGCGCCTTTAGTCAGAAAGGTGTTTGCATTTTCCAGAGCCTTTCTAAACTCGTCGATCGAGGCTTTTATGGCATCCCCTTTTTCGGAGAAGATCCTGTCCATAGAAGATACCGTCCCCTCTGTCCGGGCGACAACATTATCAGCCTTGCTCATCAGGGTGTTTAAGGACTTTGCAGCATCTTCTACCGCAGCCATAATTTTATTCAAGCGCTCTTTTTCAAAAACACGGTTGAGATTTTCAACAGGGGTTTTTAAGCTTGCGGTTATTCCCTTTGCATCCGAAGTTAATCGATTTATATCTTCCAGAGAAGCCGTGAGCTTATCCCACCGCTCTTTCTTTAAGATATTATTGAGGCGGTCAACCGAAGTCTCGATTCCGCCGGATATTCTCTTAACATTGGCATCTTCGATCGTTTGGTCAAGCTTGTTTAGAGTCATTTTAACCCTGTCGGATATGCCCTTTAAATCGATGCCCTTCATATTATTAAGGAGATTATCTATGCCGAGCATCAGCTCGCTTATATCGGATGGTTTAGATGCGATTACTTTATATGGAAACTGGAAACGGTCAGGCTGAGGACGAAATCCCGGATCCCCATCCTTCTTTTTATCCAGTTCTACGAACATAATTCCTGTTATTCCTACGGATTTCAATTGGGCAATGACATCGTCTCCGAGCGTCTGTCCGGACTCTATCTTCAATACGACCTGAATCAATTTTGCATCGGGGGCAACGGTTATGCTTTCGACGCGGCCTATGGAAACCCCCCTGTATTTTACAGGGGAATCCCTGTCGAGACCCTGGACCGATTCGTCAAAGTAGGTAACATAGTAATATCCCTTTTCGAGATAGTGGGACATGCCGAGATAGATGACAGCCAAAACAGAAATGGCTATCCCGCTCGCCACAAAGAGTCCGACTATGAATTTTGTCTTCTGCCCTGTCATAGAAAAATAGCTTATAGCTATTATCTTATAGCTCAAAGCTCAAAGCTAAAAGCTATAAGCTAACAGTTGTTTGTTCTTCGTTCTCTTCTGCTTTGCGGTTAAAAAAACTTTTGACAAATTCATTACTGCTGTTCTCTTTAAGATAATAAGGGTCGCCTTCGGCTATTATACCCTTTGTATGCTTATCCAGCATAATGACCCTGTGCGCAACGGCAAAGATGCTCTGGAGTTCATGGGTAACTATGACCATAGTAGTCCCCAGACTTTTATTGAGATGGATAATGAGATTATCGAGTCCTGCCGATGTTATAGGGTCGAGTCCTGCGGACGGCTCGTCAAAGAATAGTATCCTGGGGTTGAGCGCCATTGCCCTCGCAAGTCCCGCCCTTTTTTTCATGCCACCGCTGATTTCCGAGGGTAGATAATTCTCATAGCCGTTAAGCTGGACAAGACCGAGTTTCATCTTAACCAGCATGTCAACTGATTTTTTCGGCAAGTCGGTATATTCATGAATCGGCAGCGCAACATTCTCGGCTACAGTCATGGAGCCGAGGAGAGCTCCGCTCTGGTAAAGGACGCCAAATTTTTGCAGGATTCCTTTAAATGTATTCTCGCTGCAGTTTGATATGTCGTCTCCGTCAATGATAACCTTGCCGGAAATAGGAGGCATAAGGCCGATGAGCAGTTTTAAGAGCGTGCTCTTGCCGCAGCCGCTCCCTCCAAGCACTACGAATATCTCCCCCTCGTAAACATCGAAGGATATGCCATTGAGGATTATATCATCATCGTATCCTGCAACCAAATCCCTGACTTTAATTATGGACTTTTTTTCCATAGATTACCGAATAAATCGAAAAAGAAAACCAAATATTAAACGCTGAAAATACTGAAGATACTGAAAAAATACTTTTGACACCGATTTGCACTGATTTTTATATGATTTCCACTGTGTCCATCATAATTAATCTGTGTGAATCTGTGTCTAATTTTTCTTTCAGTGTCCTCAGTGGTTTAATCTTTTAAATTTTCTTGTCATTTTGCGCAAAATTTTATTCATAAGCTGCTAATCTTCACCAGTAGCAGAGGATAACGGCAAAAATGGAGTCAGCCACTATAATCATAAAAATACTGCTGACCACAGCCGATGTAGCCGCCTGTCCTACCGATGCAGCCCCGCCCCTGACCTGGAATCCTCTCAGACACCCGATCCATGCAATAATAAATGCAAATACGATACTTTTCAATACCCCCCAGTAAAAATCGAAGAATGAAAGTGTGCTTATGGTCTGGGTCATGTAAGCAGCGGCAGTGAGATTCAGCATGGTAACGCCGACAAAGAGTCCTCCCATAATGGCAAAAAGGTCGGCAAACAATGTAAGAATAGGAACCACGATAACGGAGGCGATAATCTTTGGGACAACGAGAAACCTCGCAGGCTCGAAACCCATTGTGAACAGGGCGTCAACCTCTTCGGATACCTTCATTGTGCCTATCTCTGCGGCAAAGGCAGAGCCCGAGCGGCCTGCGACGATAATGGCGGTCATAATAGGTCCAAGCTCGCGTGTCATAGAGAGGCTGACAAGCGATGCTATATAAATATTCGCCCCGAATTTCTGAAGCTGGACGGAAGACATGAATGCCATAATGAGTCCGAGGAGAAAGTTGATAAGCCCGACAATTGGTATCGCATCCACTCCTGTCTTCTGCATACATATAAAAGTATCGTCCCTTCTCAATGCCACCGGACGCATAAGCACATAGACCAATGCCATATATACCGAGCCGATAAAGGATATTAGATATTTCAGATCCGAAGCTACACGGATAGTTCCTTCGCCGAGCCGTATCATCGGTCCCTGCGGATGCTTTTTGGTAAATCTTATCTTTTGGGTTAATGCCTCGAAATTCAGAAGGGAGAGGATTTTTTGCAGGTTATCGCTTGCATTTTTTATGGAAAAATGTCCCCCCCTGTCCGTTATTATTCCTTTGACCTCGGCCAGAACCAATACGCCGAAATCATCGATAAAATTCACTTTCTCCATATCAACTGTCAGCGAATGAGGGGACCGGGCTTTTAAAAGCGGGGTAAGGTTTTCTATCAGGAAGCCTGCATTCGAGGCATCAATCATGCCGTAGAGATGGAGCGTGATGCCGCCGTCGGCATTTTCTGTTATTTCATATCGGGGCGTATGAGGTCCTTCGAGGCGCTTCATAGTTTATCTGTTCATATTATTTTTTCATTCATTTTATGCCAATGCTTTTAGGTTGTCCTTCCCGATGTAAGATTTTCAGCAGTTACTAAAGATTTTCAAATTTCACTCCATCTTATTTATCAACCCCAGCAAAAAACATCTCCCCTCTATCTGTATCGGCATCCACCGTAATTTTATCTCCATCCTTAAATTCACCTTGAAGTATCTTTAATGCAAGCGGGTCTTGAATATTCTTTTGTATAGCTCTCTTTAAAGGCCTTGCGCCATAAACAAGGTCATAGCCAAGTTTTGAGAGAAGTTCCTTTGCCTTATCTGTCAGCTCAATATCAATATTCCTCTCCCCCAATCTCTTTTTAAATCTTAATAGTTGTATATCAATAATCTTTTTAATTTGCTCAATATTTAAGTTATGGAAAATTATTATATCATCTACCCTATTCAAAAACTCAGGTCTGAACTGCCTGCGTAACTCCTCCATAACACTTTGCTGCATCTCCTGATATTCCCTGTCTTCTTTGAGTTTTGCAACATACTCTTCGGTGTCAATATCGAGGCCTCCCACTTTTTCTATCTCAAGCCTCCTCTCTCCCATCTCCTGAATAAGATGACTTGCTATATTGGAGGTCATAATAACAACAGTATTTTTAAAATCCACAGTCCTTCCATGCCCGTCAGTCAGCCTCCCATCATCGAGTATCTGAAGGAGTATATTGAAGACATCCTGATGCGCCTTTTCTATCTCATCAAAGAGTATAACTGAATACGGCCTTCTTCTCACGGCCTCAGTAAGCTGTCCGCCCTCTTCATAGCCTACATACCCGGGAGGCGCACCGACTAACCGCGATACCGTATGCTTCTCCATATACTCGGACATATCTATCCTCACCATAGACTGCTCATTGTCAAATAGAAATTCCGCCAATGCCCTCGCAAGCTCTGTCTTGCCGACTCCTGTTGGACCCATAAAGATAAAAGAGCCGATTGGACGATTTAAGTCCTGCAACCCCGCCCTTGCCCTCCTCACTGCATCGGAGACAGCCCTTATAGCCTCATCCTGTCCCACAACCCTCTGTTTTAACCTCTCATCCATCCTCACAAGTTTCTGAACCTCGCCCTCCATCATCTTTGCAACAGGGATGCCTGTCCATTTTGCGACAACCTCCGCAATGTCTTCCTCATCCACCTCTTCCTTCAAAAACTTCTTACTCTTTTGGAGTTCGGAGAGCTTTTTATTTTCCGATTCGAGGTCTTTCTGTAATTGCATAAGTGTCCCGTATCTTATCTCAGCTACCATCCCTAAATCGCCGCTTCTCTCCGCCGATTGCTCCTCAAGCTTAGCCTTTTCGATACTCTCCTTTATAGAGCTTATCTTTTGTATAGCCTCCTTTTCCCCTTTCCAGTGGAGTTTCATCCGATTACCGGTTTCTTTGAGTTCGGATAACTCCTTCTCTATCCTTTCCAGTCTTTCCTTTGATGCCGCATCGCTCTCTTTTTTAAGCGCCTCCTTTTCTATCTCAAGCTGCATTGCCTTTCTCTCCACCTCATCAATCTCTATAGGAAGCGAATCTATCTCTATTCTCAAACGGGATGCAGATTCGTCAATAAGGTCAATTGCCTTATCAGGGAGGAACCTGTCCGTAATATAACGATGCGATAATGTTGCAGCGGCAACAATAGCAGAATCCTGTATCCTTACGCCATGATGGACTTCGTATTTTTCCTTGAGTCCCCTTAAAATTGCTATTGTATCCTCCACTGTGGGCTGTCCAACATATACAGGCTGGAATCTTCTTTCAAGCGCAGCATCCTTTTCAATATGTTTTCTGTATTCATTTAATGTTGTAGCGCCCACACAGCGAAGCTCGCCCCTCGCAAGGGCGGGCTTGAGCATATTCGAGGCATCCATAGCGCCTTCGGCAGCGCCTGCGCCGACCAATGTATGAAGCTCGTCAATAAAGAGCATCACTGCGCCGCTTGATTCAGAGATTTCTTTAAGAACTGCCTTGAGCCTGTCTTCAAACTCACCCCTGTATTTTGAGCCTGCAATAAGCGCTGCAATATCCAATGCCACAAGTCTTTTATTTTTTAATGTCTCAGGCACATCGCCGCTGACGATTCTCTGCGCAAGTCCCTCTACAATAGCAGTCTTTCCAACACCCGGCTCGCCAATAAGCACAGGATTATTCTTTGTCCGCCTCGATAAAACCTGCACCACCCTCCTGATTTCATCATCCCTTCCGATAACGGGGTCGAGCTTCCCCTTTCTTGCCAGATCGGTCAAATCCCTGCTATATCTTGACAAAGCCCGATATTTATCTTCAGGCGTCTGGTCCGTTACCCTCTGGCTTCCCCGAATGGCGATTAAGACTTTAAATATATTATCCTTTGTAATGCCTGATTCTGAAAGGAGTCTTGAAGATATGCCTCCCTTTTCATCTGCAATTGCTATAAGCAAATGCTCCGTGCTTACATACTCATCCTTTAATCTCTCAGCCTCTTTAAAGGCATTTGTAAATGTCTGATTGAGCCTTGGTGTGATAAATGCCTGCCCAAGCGCGCTGCCGCTGACCTTTGGAATTTTCTTTAACTCGTCTTCGATTTTTCTGAGCAGGTTTTGGGGGTCTGCGCCAAGTTTTTTAATAATAGGCTGGACTATTCCATCACTTTGTGAAATAAGGGCGTAGAGGAGATGCTCAACATCAACCGCCTGATGCTCGTGCCTCTCGGCAACACTTTGCGACTCCTGCACAGCCTCCTGTGCCTTCAATGTAAATCTGTCAAAACGGATCATGAATAATTTTAAAGCCTCCTAAATCTATGTCTTCCATGTTCAATTACAACAAACGCCTTTTTTAACTCATCTTCTGAATAAGAACTCAAAACCGTTTCAATCTCTTTGTGTGCCGACTTTAAAGTAGAGGGAAGAATACGCAAATAAATAACCCCTGTGCCTAATCCTTTTACAAAAACAAGACCACCAAAATCTCTATCTCTCGTAACAAATATCCTTCCTTGTTCATGTGCTATACGAAGCAAATCAGAATCAGAAGCTTGAGAACACCCTATTTCGCCAGCAGTAACGACATCGTGCCCCAATCCCCTTAAAAATTGGATGGTTTTAGCATACACATCTTGATCTATTAAGAATTTCATGTCGGAACCGATATATGAATTTCTTCAGAAGCTACCACATCGATAGCATATTCAATACACGCCCGAATGTCCTCTATCTGTAATTCAGGGTAGTAATCCTGAATTATTTCTGTAAAAGATAGTCCCTCTCTCACCAGTTCAAGAACACTCTGAACAGGTATTCTGGTGCCGGCAATACAGGGTTTTCCAAAATGAATCTCTGGATTTACTTCAATTCTTTCTTTCATATTTATACCTCATATTTAGGGTTATCTACATTTTACGCATCTTATCAATACGCTTAATTTATTAGCAAAGATTTTGTTGACAGCCATTTTAAGTTAAGTCTACAACTCATTCCATCAAAAGCAATTTCCTGTTGTTGAAATTGTAATTACTTACTCCTTCTATTTCACGCCTGATGCTCATGCCTTTCTGCAACATTCTGCGACTCCTGAACAGCCTCCTGTGCCTTCAATGTAAATCTGTCAAAACGGATCATGTAATAATTACCTCATTAAAATGGAATCAGTCTATTTATGGAATACAATGAAATCCCTGTTCTTTAAAATGTATATCAAAAGCGAATGCAGTTCGTATATCCAAACGGCGCATGGTCTCAAAACTCACGCAGTCAACCATGCTAAGTTTTTTCTTTGAAGCTATGAGCAAGGCATTGATGCCTGCTTTATGCTCGGATTCATCAATCCAGTCAATATGTATAAGGGGGAGAATATCATCATTAAAGGTTCTTACAGCGCTCATCCCAAGACGATGCTGCACGAGTGCAAAAGTTTCCACAAGAACATAATTATTACAGAAAAGCGATTTCTCGGACGAAATCAAATCAATCCATGCCGCCTTTGCCTCGCGGTGGTTCTTATCATCTGCGTCTAAAATTGACAGAAAAGCGGAAGTATCAATAAAGACCCTCATTTATCAAAATCCTCATACAAATATTTATCATGATTTTCCGAGAGGTCGGATAATTTGGAGTGAAAGCGACCTGACGCATCGATTGCCCTTTTCTGCCTCTCCTTAATATCAATACCTGCCTTTGTAGTTATGAGCCTATCAACTGCCTGACGAATAAGCTCGGCTATTGATTTGTGCTCTCTTGAAGACAGTCTTTTTAATTTGCTTACCTGTTCCTCTGTCATCTGTATCTGAGTCCTTATCATATAATTCCCTCCATGATTACACTTTTGATTAAATGATAACACATCAGTTTCATTTATTCAAATGTTCTAATAATGTTCTAATAATATTTTGACATTGATACCAGTTTTTCTTAATACTAAGAGTCTCTTTTTGGGTTTATCTCTGGTAAAAAGACGGGAGCGGGGTTGTTTTACTGCTTTTGGAGCTTATTCGGTTAGTCGGTTTCGAAGGTAATGGAATATTCGATGCCTTTTTCTCCTCTGCAACAGGATTTTGGCTCAGATATTTTTTCTTGCCGATTAATTCTTTCTCTTTTTGAAATTTAAGGAGTTTTTCTAATTCCTTCTCCATAAGAAAGCCTCTCTTTACTGCTATTTTACCGAACCTTTCACCTGTCCTCGAATGCTCTTTTAATATCTTTACCAATTGATTCGCAGTAAGCATGCCTTTTTCCAAAGCAATCTCTCCGATAGGGGTGCGAGTATCTTTCAGATGCTCAAACTCGATGAGACAGTCTTCTTTATTTTCTCCCTGCTTGTTCAATAAGTATACGGAAGTAGTTCCTGATACAAGAACGATGCTCAAAAGAATAAAATATTGATTGACGATGGTATAGGCTATTAGGATGGCCGATGCGACAATAAGGACAAAGGTAGCGGCGGATAGCAGATTTTTATTCATCATTTTTCGAAACATGCCTCCACGAAAAAGGGGTCATCTTCTATTTTGAAGGGAATAGCTATAATTGAACCTTTAGTCGTATGCTCTATGTAATGGTTTGGACCGACAATTATAGTGGGTATGGATGCCTCGAAGTTATAACCCATCGAAGACAATATCCTCCTTCCATAGAGCCTCTCTCATGTCCTGTTAATCCAATAATCCCCGTAACATCCCCTTTTGTCAGGTCTTCCCTCTTTTTTAGGTATGGCTTCCCATTCAACCGGGGTTTTATAAATGCCATCGTTTCGAGCACATTAATGGTAGCATGGAGAAAAGGGTTTATATAATCGGCATTCATTTTTGTGACATATAAAAACCTAAAATCGAGCCAATCAGTGTTGCCAGAAAAGTTGCTATGATATGTCCTATTCCAATGCTGATTTGCCCCTCATCTTCCGATTCAATTACACTATCTTTCCCCTCTCGATGTCCTTTATCTCCTTCTTCAGAATCGAACATAATTTATATCCCTCTCCATAATCTAATTGTTAACTACAATATCTATGCCATTTCTAATATGACATATAAGTAAAATTCAAAAGTCTAATACCATTAAGGGATTTTTGCATAAAAGTGATATTCGTTAAAGGTATAATTATTGGAGTGTCCCTAAAGTTCATTTACTGTCATTCCGCACTCGATGCGGAATCCAGTCTTTGATTTTACTGGATTCCCGCTTACGCGGGAATGACAAACGATGGTAAAGCTATTTGTGGGACTATCCATTAGTATGTTTTAAAAAGGTGGTTTAAAGTTTCTTTTAACGGTATTTAAAGTTTGTTTAAATTGCTTTTTCCGATGGATTGTAAAGTTATTTACCAGAAAGGCAGAAATATCAACAAAGACTCTCATTATTGCAAGAGATATTGTAAAATCTTATACTAATTTTCATGGAATTGTTTTATGATTTATATAGATGGAAAAACTGTCCGTAACCATAATTACTTATAACGAGGAGAAGAATATAAGGGATTGTCTCGAGAGCGTAAAATGGGCGGATGAGATTGTAGTTGTGGATTCATTCAGCGCCGATAAGACTGTTGAGATTTGCAGGGAATGGACGAATAAGGTTTTTCGGAATGAGTGGCAGGGATTTGTAGAACAGAAAAACTTTGCATTAAGCAAGGCATCGCATAACTGGATATTGAGTATAGATGCTGACGAAAGGGTTTCGGATGAATTGGGCGAGGAAATCAGGAGAATATTAAATGATGATACGGCATACAATGGATATTACATGCCGAGGAAAACATTTTATGTAAATAAATGGATTCTCCACTGCGGATGGTATCCCGATTATAAGATACGATTATTTAGAAAGAATAAAGGCAGATGGGAGGGAACTGATGGAACGGCAATTCATGAATCTGTAAAGATAGAAGGTAGTGCGGGTTATCTTAAAGGGAATATTCTTCATTATTCTTTTCCTACCATCTCATCTCATATTAAAACTGTCAACAGCTATACCTCGATATCCGCAAATGAAAATTTCAAAAAGGGGAAAATGGGAGGGCTGTCGTCCATGATTTTGAGGCCTCCTGCCAATTTTTTTAAGATGTATATTATAAAGAGGGGTTTTTTAGACGGTCTGCCGGGATTTATAGTATCCGTGCTCTCCTCTTTTCATGTATTTTTGAAATATGCAAAGATGTGGGAGGAGAAACGCAGTCATTAGTCAGTGGTCAGTGGTCAGATAATGACCAATGACTAATGACCAATGACCAATGACCAAAGTGAGCAAAGCGAAGCTAAAGATATTTCGGATAAAACCGTTTAGAGAGGCTGTAAAATATTTTTCTCTGAAAAGCAGATTGAAGCGTCCACTAAAGGTTACCATAGAGATAACCAATGCCTGCAACTCCGATTGTATTATGTGTCCGAGACAATCCATGACCCGTCCCGTCGGGAATATGGATTTCGGGCTTTACAAAAAGATAGTCTCGGACTGCGGAAAAGTTGGAGTCCAAATAATTCAGCCCTTTAATTTCGGAGAGCCTCTCCTTAATAAAAGGCTCGGCGATTTTATTCGATATGCAAAAGAGAATACTAAAAGCAGGGTGCAAATTAGCACAAACGGGGCGATGCTCGATGATGAAAAGGCAATGGAGATACTCGATTCGGGACTCGACAGGATAAATATAGATATAGACGGTTTTACTAAAGACACTTATGAGAAGGTCAGGAGAAATCTCGATTTTGACAAGGTTGTTGAAAATACAGAAAGATTTATAGAGATGAAAAGAAGGCTGAATAAAAAGACATTTATAACAATCTCGATAATAAATATGAACGAGACAGCAGGGGAAATAGAGAGTTTTAAGAAATACTGGAGACCCAGGGTGGATAGGGTTTTGGATGTTAAATATAACACATGGACAGGCTCTGTGGCGAATGGAAATATCTCTGCTCCTCACCTTGACCCTCTTCCTCTCCTTCACGGGCTACCTCCTCCCCTGGG
>CAYMMR010000010.1:23675-24302 GCA_964391545.1 uncultured Nitrospinota bacterium
AGAGGATTCCTCATTCTCCTCCTCTCATCTCTGGGGAGAGGATTAAGGTGAGGGGGGAATTTAATTGCCCCTGTAAAATGCTCTGGGACCAGATGGTAATCCTTCAGGATGGCAGAGTTGCCCTATGCTGCCTCGATTACGACGGAAAGGTAATCGTTGGGGATATGAGAAATGAGACGATTACAGAGGTATGGAACGGCAGCCCTCTTAATTCTTTAAGACAGAAGCAGATTGAACTTAAATTTGATGAAATCTCCACATGCAGGGATTGTAATCAGTATATATACATGGAGGGAACCCAGTGGCAGTATATGTGGGGAGGGTTTTGAAATATAATAGATGTTTTATAGAATGCTTATATACCTAATTGATTTATAAAAGAAACATTGGTATTATCTGTTTTATTATGGGTGATAAAATGAAAAAGGAACAGTTATTAACGAAAAAGGTTAGGGAAAAAATCCTCAAAATTGCCAAACTTCGTGGTATTGTTCAAGTAAGGGTATTTGGTTCTTTTGTTAAAGAAGAAACTACTGAATTAGGTGATATTGATTTTCTTGTCGATATGGAGGCTGGTCGTTCATTACTTGACCTAATAGGTTTCAAGCAAGATGTAGAAGAACTGTT
>CAYMMR010000011.1:0-24272 GCA_964391545.1 uncultured Nitrospinota bacterium
AATCCAGTATTCAGTCTTCACATCCCATATAATTCCGAGGAAATACGCCCATATAGAAATAAAAATCCATGCTATAAGAGAAATTATTATTGTTATTTTTTTGCCGGCTGTATCGGCAAAATGGCCGAAAATTATTGAACCGATAAAGGCAATCCCCTGAATCATCAGAAAATACAGGATAAGCTCCCCTGTCTCCATCTTTACCACCGTTGCGCCGAATATTGAAGCCATGACAATAACCGTCTCTATGCCGTCATTGTAAATGAGAAAGGCGATAAGAAATTTAAAGAGTTCTTTGCGATGTTTTATAGACTTAAAGGTATGGGCAAGTCTTTTAATTCCAATTGAGGCATAAGATTCTCCTTTAGGGAGTTTGCTGCCAATAGATTTTTCTCTTAAAAATATAAAGGTCGGCAAAGAAAAGACAAACCACCACAAGGCAACCGAGAGGAAACAGTCCTGAACCGTAAAATAACCCTTTGGGAAACCTATCACGGTAGGAAACTGAAGCATTATAAGGTTTATCAAGAGCAGAAGTCCTCCGCCGATGTAGCCAAGCCCCCATCCGAGAGAGGAGACCCTTCCGATATTTTTTTCTGTGGAGATTTGCGTAAGGAATGAGTCGTTAAAGACAATTGAAGATGAAAAACCGATTAAGGCAAAGATAAAAAAGATTGAGCCTGTAAGCCAGTCCCCTTTGTCAACGAAGAAAAGAAGGGCGGTGAAGATGATTCCAAAATAGCAGAAGAAAATCTGAAATGGCCGTTTCTTTGCGGAGAAATCAGCAATTGCCCCTAAAATCGGGGCAATAACGGCAACTATGAACATTGCAATTGAAACAATAAAATCCCAGAGTGCAGCCCCGTGAATATTGACTCCAAGGATATTAACACCCTTTTCGCCTCCTGCAACAACCTGAGCAAAATATTTGCTGAAAATTGCGGTGAGTATGACTGTGGCAAAGGCAGAATTAGCCCAGTCATACATCCCCCAGCTTACAGTCTCAAGCCTGATTATTTTCTGTTTTTCCTCCATTTCATATTTTATATATCATATTTCATACTGAAAATCTCAATTCCTTATTTCTTATCTTTTGAGTGAATTTGAATTTAGGTTTCTATTCAAAAAGACAATTTCCCAAAATCCGATTTAGGATTTTGAGGATTTCCTCACATTTTGCAATAGCATGACATCCATGCTATTATGTTATATATGATTGTGTCCTTCAAAAATGAAGCCACAAAGGATATATTTAACGGGGAAAACACAAAGACCGCAAGAAAAATATGTCCTGAGTCGCTCTGGAATATCGCAGTCCGAAAACTTGACCAGCTTGATTCCGTTACCGTATTAAACGAATTGAAGATACCTCCGGGCAACAGGCTGGAAGTATTGGGCGGAGATAGGAAGGGACAGCACAGTATACGGATAAATGACCAATATAGAATATGTTTTGTATGGTCAAATGACGGGCCTGATCAGGTGGAGATAACAGATTATCATAAGTAGAAAGGAGGCGGTAAAATGATTAGGATTCCAAAAAGCAGAATGCCAACACATCCGGGAGAAATGCTGCTGGAAGAGTTTCTAAACCCTATGGGAATAACACAGCGTCAATTGGCGGATGCCATCCATGTGCCATATCAAAGGATAAACGAGATAATCAACACCCGGAGGGGCATAACACCCGGCACAGCATTGCGTCTGGCTAAATTTTTCGGAATGTCCGCAGATTTCTGGATGAACCTTCAATTGAGGTGGGACATTTATCTTGCGCAGCAGGAAGAGAAGAAGGAACTGGAAATAATCCAGCCTCTGGATTATAAATCAGGTAATGCTCATCATCCTATCCATAACGCATCCTGATGCGAGGGCTTATAGTTATCAAATTCCTTTGACACTATTTTTTGATAATGATAGACTCCTCGCAGAAATTCAGATAATGGAGGATAGTAAGATGACAATTATACTTACCTTTATGCTTGTAGTTATCGGAGGGGCTGCCATCCTCATTCTTGCCGGCATAATTATCTACAATAAGCTTGTCAGCCTTAGAAACACAGTAAAATCCTCATGGTCCGATATTGATGTTAATCTCAAGAAAAGATACGACCTCGTTCCGAATCTCGTCGAAACCGTAAAGGGATATGCAAAACACGAAAAGACTGTATTTGAAAAGGTTACGGAAATGAGGACAACGGCAATGCAGGCATCGAGTCCCGGCGAAAAGGCGGCTGCCGAAAATATGATGAAGGACGCATTAAAGAGCCTCTTTGCCGTAGCCGAAGCCTATCCCGACCTCAAGGCAAACAGCAATTTCATGCAATTGCAGTCCCAGTTAAAAGAGATCGAAGATAATATAGAGTATGCGAGGAGATACTATAATGCAGTCGTCAGGGATTACAACACCCTGATAGAGTCTTTTCCCTCGAATATCATCGCAGGGCAATTCAGATTCGAGCAGGCGGAATTCTTCGAGCTTGAGTCGCCGTCGGAAGAGAAAAAGCCTGTAAAGGTGAGCTTTTGAAGTTGATTTATAATTAAGGAAATTATAAAAATCAGTTTTTTGTTCAAATGTTCTGTAATTTTTTCATCAGAAAATTCCATACGATATTACTTGCAGCATTTTTTACCCTCTCTTTTTTTGTCCCCCCTCTTTTTGCGCAGGATTTCACTATCACCGGATTCCACTCGGATATACTCATCAACGAAGACTCGTCTTTAATCGTTAAAGAGACGATAGAAGTAGAGTTTCACAGGCCAAGGCATGGTATCTACAGGGAGATACCTTTCAGATATGTCAATGAGCTTGGAAAAACAATCGAGACACCGACAACAGTTCTTTCCGTAACCGGCGAATCGGGGGAAGATTACAGCTACAGGGTTCAAAGGACAGGAGATGTCATAAATATCAGAATAGGGGATGCCGAGATATTTGTTGATGGACGGCAGGTCTATGTCATTGCCTATAAGGTTGAGAACGCAATACTCTTTCTAAATGAGCATGATGAGTTCTACTGGAATGTTACAGGCAACTACTGGCTTGCGCCGATAAATGAGGCATCTGCAAAGGTCGCTATTTCGGCAAAAAATAAAAGTATAAACTTTAAGGCTGCATGTTATACCGGCGCATTTGGCTCGACAAAATCCGATTGCAGTTTCGATACCTATGGACAGGGCGGAGAGTTCTCGGCAAACAGAAGCCTGAATACAGGGGAGGGTTTTACCATTGTATTCGGATGGGACAAAGCCGTTGTCTACCCTCCATCATGGTTGAAGAAGCTGCTCTGGGCTTTGAATATAAAAGAAAACTGGGTCTTTTTGCTCCCCATCTTTTCTTTGATATACATGATAAACCTGTGGCATACAAAGGGAAGGGACCCAAAGGTAAGAGAGGCTGTTACGCCAATGTATGAGCCTCCGAAATATAAGCAGGAGCCGATTTCTCCGGCAGAGGCAGGCACTCTTTTAGACGAGAAGCTCGACCCGCGGGATATAACCGCAACGATAGTCGGACTCGCAGTCAAAGGGTATATTAAAATAGAGGAGGTAAAACAAGAGGGGCTGCTGTTCGATTCGCAGGATTACTATCTTAAAAAGGTCAGGGATGCCGACGGGAGTTTAAGTGGATTCGAGAAAAGACTTTTATCGAGCCTGTTCCAGTCTTCTGTTTCAGGCACGCTCGTCTCGGATTTAAAAAATAAATTTTATACAAACCTCGATTCCCTCAAATCTGACATATACGGGGAAATCGTGAGAAAGGGGTATTTTCTAAAAAGCCCAGAAAATGTAAGGAATTTATATATAGGAATCGGAATTGCGATTGCAATATTCGGCTGCATTGCAGCCGCCTTTATTTTACCAGAGTATGCGGTAGTCAAGGGCATTATCTCTGCTATCCTAACAGGTCTTCCTGTCATGGCATTTTCATGGGCGATGCCTGCAAAGACACGGGCGGGCGCATCTGCGTATATTCATGTGCTTGGGTTTCAGGAATTTATGAGCCGAGCGGAAAAAGACCGTCTCGTAAGAATGGGAGATAAAGACCTTTTCTCAAAATTCCTCCCTTATGCAATAGCTCTCGATGTTGTGGATAACTGGGCAAAGGCATTCACAGGTATTTATCAGAACCCGCCTGAATGGTATGTATCAACCGGAGGATTTACGACATTTAACCCCTACGGATTTTCCCGCTCGGTCAATTCAATGTCATCGAGCCTTGCCGGCGCAATGTTCTCGGCGCCGAGGGGAAGCAGCGGCGGCTCGGGCGGAGGCTTTGGCGGAGGCTCATCAGGGGGCGGATTTGGCGGAGGAGGTGGAGGAAGCTGGTAAAAAAGAATTTTCACGACTACGCAGGGGCTGTCCATTTTCATTCCAATTACTCCTATGATGGAAATGTTTCAATAGATAGGATTGTGGAGGATGCAAAAAGCGCAGGGCTTGATTTTATAATGCTCACCGACCATTTCAGGCTCGATGCAAAAAGGGATGGACTTGAGGGATGGCATGGAGATGTTCTATTAATAGTCGGGGAGGAGATTTCACCAAGATATAACCATTATCTTGCTTTCAATATAAATGAGCCGATAGTTACAAAGAGATATGAAGATAAGCCGCAGGAATATATTGATGCGGTGAATAATCAGGGCGGTTTTGGAATAATCGCACATCCTGACCACGAAGGGACTGAACTTTTCGGAGTAAAGCCATTTCCGTGGATAGATTGGTCTGCAAAAGGCTATACAGGGATGAGCATCTGGGATTTGCAGACAGACTGGCAGGATAAACTTAAAGGATACCCTTCTGCATTTTTCAGATACTTTTTCCCTTCCTATTGTCTATCAGGAGCAAGAGAAGGGACACTCAAACGGTGGGATGAATTGAATAAAGAAAGAAGGGTTACAGGTATCGGAGAGATAGATAATCACAATGCAAAGAGAAGACTCTTTGGATTAAATTTTTATGTATTCAATTTCAGATACGCTTTTAGAACAATAAGGACACATATACTTACAGAAAGACCGTTCAAGCACAATCCCCTCATCCGCCCCTCACCCTCGATGGTGGAAGGCGAGGGAGGGGGTGAAGATATAGAAATTATGTATCAGGCAATTAAAGATGGAAGGGTTTATGTAGCACACGAATACTGGCATAGTGCAAAGGGATTCTTATTTTCAATTGGAGATGATGAGAGAGAAGTTGGTATTGGAGGAGAGTTTTTTTTGAAAAATAAATCAGCCTCCATTAAAGTAAATATTCCTACGAAGGGGTTAATCAGAATTATATGTAATGGGGAAAAGATTTATGAGTCATCCCCCTCACCCCTCCCTCCCCTACAGGTGGGGAGGGAAAAAAGGAAGGGGGCATCAAATGGTTTTGGGTTTAGTTTTGAGATAAAAGAAAAGGGCATTTACAGAATTGAGGTGTATCAAAAAATATTCGGAAAATACAGACCTTGGATATACTCAAATCATATAAATGTTAAGTAAGATTTTAACCGATACTGATACTTAAAAAATCTTATAGCTACATATTATCTTCTTAAATTATGGTTAGTTTAGGCAGTTTTTAATCTTTCTATTTCTTTTCTTATTTCTTCAATAACCTCTGGATTATGAATAACCTTTTTATTATCTTGCTTTATAGAGATGATATAAAAAACTTTACCACCATATTTTTCAGTAAATTGTTGGTGTGTTCTTTTTTGAAATCCAAACTCATTTATGATTTGAGGAATATAAGCATATCCAGCAGGTTTGATTTGCAGAACAATATATTTATCTTTAACTTTTATGAAGAAGTCCACATTGTAACCCCTATCCCAGTTATCAGGTGCCGACTCTACTTTTACTCCTAAAGCATGCTGTAATTGTCCATAAATCGTTTGAATTTCTGATTGATAGCCGTCGTAGGTTCTATTAAGAACAAGATTTTTAATAAAGTGGATACAGTCTTCTTCGGTAATACTTTCAATTTCAGCCTGACAGACCTCTGAAATCTTTATATATAAGGTTCTTCCTAAATTTTCCAAATGATCTTCAGGATATACATTTTTAAAATAATATCCCTCCCACTCCCTTAATGCCTTAGGGGCACATTTTCTTATTTCATCTGAAACTGCACCAACCCGCTTTTTCCTTGTCAATCCCCAACGCATATTAGCTTGATTCAGTATCCATTCTTTGGGCATTAAACCTTCTCCTTAAAAGACAAAAACCTAAATTTATATTTATAATCAAGAGAGGTATCAACATCAACTAATTTTTTTTTAATTAAATGAGCATTAATAAAGGTTTTGTTTTTCAAATAGAGGTAACACATTAGATTACCCTCATTGTCATATTTTGTAGCGTCAAACTTGAGATATACCTTTTCTCCTTTTAGTTTACTACTTAAAAATGTGAGTGCATGCCAGTTTATCTCCTTTTTCTCTTTAACTCCAATAAGCCTGACTTTCAGGTCATTATCCAGAGCTATAATCTCCGGGCTTATTACTTCTTTAATCGAATAGTATCTCTCTTGTTGATGCTCTGAATTATCTATCTTTGAGCCAAACTTTAATTTCTTTGGGTCAATCTTTTTATCGAATCTAACCGGGTCTTTAAAGATGTATGGCAGCTCATTAATCTCTTTTTTGTAATCTATCGTTTTGTTCTTTTGAAAAATAATTTTAAAATCTTCCAAGCCCTTTTCTATGCTCAATTTTTCTTTAATAACTGGCAAAAAATCCTTATTGATTTCATATCCAACGGAATTTCTCCCCAATTTCCTTGCAGACAGGCAGGTCGTCCCGCTTCCTAAGAATGGGTCAAGGACTGTATCCCCCACAAAACTGAACATCTTAATCAATCTTTTCGGCAATTCCTCTGGAAACATGGCAAGATGCTTATCCTGCCTTTCACCGGAGAAATTCCAGTGTCCATAAAAATACTCATTCCATTCCTTTGTGGTAAGTTTTGATTTTTCCTTTATTTCTTTGCTTATCTTTGGAGAATCGCCCAATTTCTTAAAAATTAAAATAAACTCATAATCAAGTTTTATAATTCCATTTCTGGGGTATGGGAAAGAGCCCATTATGGTGGCTCCGCCTGTTGTGTTGCAGGTTGTAACCTTTTGCCAGATAATAGCCCCCATATAGTCAAATCCAATTGTTTCACAGAACTTAATTATTTCCTCTCTTATTGGAATGACCTTGTATCTCCCATAGTAAACTGAACGTGCAAACTGGTCTCCGATATTTACGCACAAACGGCAGCCTTTATGTAAAACCCGATAGCACTCTTTCCAGCATAGGTTAAGGTTATTAATATAATCCTCATAGCTGTCATTAAACCCAATCTGACTGCCGTTGCCATAGTCTTTCAACTGCCAATAAGGAGGAGAGGTAATGACGAGATGAATACTCTCATCCTTAAGCTCCTCCATCCTCCTGCTGTCGCCGATGATTGTGGTGGTTTTCATTGTTTACCTAAAAATAGTGTGGGGAAGAATTATTGTCCCTCTTGTATTTGCCCAATATCTCTGAATTTCGATATTTGCCAGGGATTTCAGAGAAAATCTACGCCAGAGAAACTCTCCAAGAAAGGCGCCATTAACCAGACCTGAACAAGCAAAAGTAAAATAAGGGTGCCACTCAGAATAAGGAATCTTCTTTATAATCGTGTATATAAGAAACGATAAAACACCTGTCAGTAAAAGAGATGCTTCTATTAAATCCGCATTAATCTTTTTATCGTCAGACTCCTGTAATGTCTTTCGCCTCTCTCTTGACCATGTTATTTTAAAATTAAGTATAAAAAACAATAGGGTGTATAGTATCATCTGATTATCAATTGGTTTGTTTAAACTGAGGATTACAAGAAACAGCACCGCATCAACAAATAAATATTCAAAGAATCTGGATTTTTCTTTTTCATGCAAAAAAATTCTTCTTTTTATCTTCATCTCCCCAAAACTCCTTCAATTCATGACTTATCTCGATTGCCCTATTAATTTCCAGCATCTTTTTCAGTTTACATTTTTTACAATTGAAATCCGTTGCCGCTGTAAGCGGTCGGCTGGATTGATTTGTTAGAACTTTAATTGCTTTAGGCTTTCTTACTCCTAATAAAAATAAAAGAGTTTTCTTTTAATATTATTTTTGAACAATCTCAACCAATTTGCCCAACCTATGCTTAATTATCTTTTCAATCTTGTCAATATCATCTGTCTTATCAAGTTTAACTTTATAAAATTCTTCAATTTTCCGCAGAATAGAATTTTTCATTTCTTTGAAAACTTTATTAGTTTTAATAGCGTATGAGACATAAAGCTCTTTATTTTGTTCAACATCATCTATATTGACAAGGGGAGACAAGTTTCCATATAACCACAAGTTTTCAGGATTAAACAGATTTTTCAATGAATATAGATACGAATACTTATAGAAGTTTTCCAATGTTACTATAATTCCATTGGTATGATTTTTTGTAATAAAAGAAGCATTCTTTTTTAACGAATTAAGATCGCGAAAAGTGTAATAATACAAACCGATATGAGACTTTTGAGCATCATTTTTTCGTGGAGGATATTTATTAATATATCCATCTGTAGTTTTAAAATTCGATAAAACAAATGTTTTTTTACTATCCAAGATATTAAATCTGAAATTCCTAATATCCTCAAATTTCATTCCATCTGCTTTTTTTTCATAAAGAGCTACCAATATTGGAAATTTCCCTGTTCCTGTTCCATGAAATAACGCACTGGAAAATATTTTGCCTTTTATTAGTTTGTAGTTATCCTTAAAATCTCGTAATCTTTTAAAATTAGCTTCTTTTATTAAATATGATAATGGATGCAACACACAAATGACATCAGCATTGAGTTTACGATATGACTTTAAAAATGAAACACCTATATCTCTATCATATAAATCTTCATCGCATATATTTTGCCCCTTCTCACCATTCTTAAATTCGGATGTTGTATCATTATAGGGTGGATTGCCTATCACTACTAAAAATGCAGAAGAAGGAATTAAATATTTATCTCTATTGACTCCTTTTAAAGAATTTGTATGAAAAATATTACGACGACTAAGGTGTTGTTCGAGAAATTTACAGGCGTCTGAATCACAATCTGCTATCCGATATTTATGATGCCTGATGCCGAATAAAAATGCCCCACAACCTCCAGCGCTATCAAACAAGACAACATCTTTTTTCTTGCTTTCTAAATAAGGCTTTATAAATTCATGAACTATTTTGACAAGTTTTTTAGGAGTATAATAACTGCCCAATTGGATTCTTTCATTTTTCGGCAAATGTTCTGCTAAATGAACTTGCATAACCATCACCTATCGATAATTTCAAGAAGCGTTTCAAGGATTTTGACAACATCATGATTATGTCGTTTGGATGCCATCCCAAACACTTTCATCATAAAAATAAGATTCAAGACATTGGTTTCATTAATAACATATACAAGCTTATCACCGGAGACAGATGATTTGCCGAGAAGATCTGATGAATTTTTAAATGCTCTCAAAGGTATGCAAAAATAAACCATTGGCTGAACACCGGAGGCATATTGCTGCTTTTGAATAGATACTTCTATTTGTGTTTCGTCTAAAGTTTCAACCATAAAAAGTGTAGGTAACTTAATACTTGTTTCTTCAAAATTCATTCCATTTATAGATAGTCGTGAATGATGCTCAACGGTTATAGCTTTTTCATCTATAAAACTTTTATAGTCCCTTATTTCATTGAGTCCATCTTCAACTTCTTTCTTAGTAATCAATTTTAACTCCATCGCCTTAAAAAATATTTCGGATAGTTCATAAGGATACTTTTCTTTTTCGTTACTTCCAACAAAATGCTTGCTTGTTAATTTTGTTCTTTTTTTGCCTTTTTCAACATCCTTAATTGGAACATCATAACCAATTTGCCATTCTAAGTATGTTTTATCATCAAAATGACATTCTCTTGTGGAAAATGTTTCACCAAAATCTAATCTGTTTTTTCTTTTCTTGAATCTAAATTTACCTGCATTGGTGGCGGGTATGGTTAATAGGATACTGTTTTCTCTAATTTTATAATCCATTTTTATCTCCTTATTTTAAACTAATATTTCCAGATTTTTTATAACCGACTTTAATGTCTTTTTAACTCTTTCAAGAGCAATTTTGTAATACTTCTCCTCAATTTCAAAACCAATAAATCTTCTATTAAGCTGAAGGCACGCCACAGCAGTGCTTCCGCTCCCTATAAAAGGATCTAAAATTAGGTCTTTGTCCATTGTAAACATTTTTAAAATTTCTTTTATAAAGTGTTTGGGTTTCGGTGTTGGATGCGCTATATATCCTTCGTCAGGTTCTACCATTTTTCCTGGGGTATCAATAAATATGTCTTTGTTCCAACGAATAATTTTAGGTTTTCCTTTTTTAAAGATAAAGCAAGACATATATTTTGTATATCCAATGGGTGATTTAACTCTTCCTTCAGGACAATACAAAACAATTTGCCAAAAATAATTGAAAGGATTATTCTTAAAAAGCAACGGAAGAAATTTTGTGCTAAAAAATGTAATAAAAAAGCTATTGTCTTTTAAGACTCTATTGCACTCTGGCAGAATACTATAAAAAAGACTTAAATCAGCATCTCCTCGAACACCTTTTTTGCTTAATCCATAAGGTGGGTCAGTAAGTATCGCATCTATGGAATTATCTGGAATTAGCTTTATCAGTTCCAAACAATCTCCACAGATTATTTTACTGATAAAATCTTCGGGATATTTAAGGTTATCAACTGTATGATACATTTATAAAAACCTCTTTTGTCTGAAGTACCGGTTGAGTTAAGCTGCAATCTTATCAACATGTTGACTCTATTAAGCTCCTTTATTATATATTGCAACTCTTTACTCTTAGGCTTTTTGTAACAAGTTTTGTAACTGACATCTTATTACATTCTCATAATATTATTTTCTACAAACAAGAATACTATAGAGAATACCGAATTACAATTTCTTGCCCCTTGATAAATATCCTTCAATCTTAATTTTACAGACACGCCAGATATACCCACAACCTGCCTTCCTCTCCCCTCTCTGCAACCCTTTTTACAAGTCTTTTCTTATAAAGGTTCAATAACCTTGTCCCGCTTGTATTTGCCGGAAGATTCAAGGCATCAGAAAGCTCACCGGCTGTAATTTTTCCTTTACTGAGTATCAAACTCAAAGTCTCTTTAAGATAATTATTTAGACTGCCCATAAGAATTTTCCTACTGTCCGTCATCTCAGCCATAACTGATAGCTCTTTTCTCTCAAGTGCAACCTCTATATTCTCCTTCTGGTTTTCGCTTAAGCCGGTCAGAACAATATATTTATCCCCATATTCACCGCTCACCAGTCTTGACACAAGTTTTGCCACTACCTCATCCGCACAGGAATAATCAATTACGCCTATCTTCGAGAAATCGAGGGCAATAACCTCCCCATCTTTTTCTTTAAGAATATCCCTCTCAATCCGCTCCCTTATTACCTGCCCCGACTGCCTCGTAACAAGGTCAGCCGAGCCGTTTTTAAGTTCTTCTTTAAGGAATTTATAGATATTGTAATTTTGCATTTTTAAACTATATTCCAAGATTTCCGATGTTAGAGTATAAATCCCATAAATCTGTTTCTTTAATCCTAAATGCTGTGCCTCGGTTTCTTACAGAGCCATTTTCTTTAAGATGCATTCTCAAATCAATACCAACCTTGCCGGATTTAAAGGAATTTATAAAATTTCGAGGTATAGGGTCGGTAAGTATATATGCCTCATTGTATAAAAACTCTTCCTCATTATTCTCACTAAATCGTCTATCTGCAATGACAAAGAGAACCCTGCTAAGTTTTGACATTAATTTCCCAACCATGACAAAAACATCCCATGTGGCTAATAGATTTTCATTGTCGTCTATCAGGCTAACCTTATTGTTTTCATCGTCTATTAAAAGACTTAAACCTTGAGATATTTGTCTTCCGACATAGACAGTATTCTTTAATGTTTTTCTGCCGGAATCATCAATATATCCATACCTTTCTATTAATTCTTTTCGAGATATATGCCAGACTCCTCTATTAAAGCAAAATAAGGTTACAAGGGAAGTGGAATCCCTTCTCGTTGTTTTAATTTCTACTCTTCCGCCGAGGTCTGGAACAGGAATATTGGTTTCTGACAATCCCATTTTTTGCTCAAAGGTATGTCCCACTCCTGTTGAACCCTCTCGAACAGTTTGAACATATCCAATCGCTTTTAAATCTCGAAGTTTTCTTTCTATTTCTCTTAGAGTCATCTTATTTTCTCCATTATTACAATATATTCTTCAGTCATTGTTGAGCCTAATACACCTACTTTATTGGTAGGACTATTTTTTGATGGCATTCTCTTGTTAGGGATTTTGCGGATAATTGTCTCTATATGTTTGAAACCGGTAGACTCACCAAAATCTGCTACAATCTCATCGGTTGGCAATTGAATTCCTTTAACTGTCCTATTGCCTACTACCATGCACAAGATTCCACTTTTTTTAAGGACTCTGCTCAACTCTATAAAACATTTATTCAAATCGATATAAAATGCCATGACATCCCTTGACCTCTTTTTGTCAATCCGAGATATTAAATCTAAAGCATATCTCAAATTTTTAGAACTATATCCCAGATGCAGATTATCGGTGTCTAATCGTCCTCCCAATGACCGATTATCCGTATCTAAACTATCCCCATTAAATCCTAACCACTGCAAAGAAAGCCTTGAAAACTGTCCATAAGCTACCGTAGTTTTTGAATCGCCATAAGGCGGGGAAGTTACGACTATATCAACTGCACCATCCGGAATACTTGTCTTGCAACGAGTATCTTCATTGAGAATATTTATCGTTGTTTTACTATTTTTTAATTGTCCCCATAAATCAGACATACCGGCGATATTCTTTTCAGCCCTCTCCTTAAATATTTCAATAACAGGCGGATTAAAATTAGATAATTTTTCTTTGTCTATACGATATAATTTGAACTCACCATTTCTGGTATTGGAAGATGTCCTTACAGTGAAACTAAATACAACCATAAAAAAATCTTTTATGCGTTTGTCTCTTATTGAATCTATTGCTTTCTTTAATGCGGCGAGTTTAGATATAACATCATGCTTAAACCAGTAATCAATGTTAAAGAAATTAGGATTATCTATTTTTTTTATATAAGATACCTTTTTTAAAATCTTCTCTAATTCTCCTTGTAAAATTTTGGAATTTATAGAGGTTGTCTTAACCTTGCTTATCAAAAGAGAAAGGGGATTTATATCGATACCATAGGATTCATAACCTCTTATAAATGCCTCTAATAAAACAGAGCCTGAACCGCTAAAGGGGTCTAACACTACTGCCTTTGTCTTTGCATACATATCGATAAGCCTTCCTGCCACTTGAGGAATCATCATTGCTGGATAGGGATGGATTGAATGCGTATATGTCCTTATATTGTCTTCGGCATAATTCCAGCTTGGGTCATATTTTTTTATTCGGTTTGAATCTTGCCATAAATGCCCTACATCGTATAAAGATTCGGTATCTATATTGTCATCAATTGGAGATATGCCTAACCTATTATAAAAAGCCATCTGCTCTCGTAAAATAAAACAGTTGTCTTTCTTTTTACAGACCTTGCGGTCTTCTAAAGTCATTACACAGCAAGTCGGCTGTGGCTCTGGATATGTTTTAAGGCCCATTAACTTAATAATTCCTCTAATTTAGTCATTACCACTATTAATATACCTTTTATCTTTTTTGAAGCTATTGGCTGCATTTTGAATGTCCTGATAAAAGATTCTCTACTGCTTTGATTATTGATTCAAATTTTTCGGGAAAAGTTTTAGTTATAGATGCGGATATAATATTTTTAATTTCATCAATTGGACACCCTAAACGATTTGATAATTCATAAAACAAATTATGATGGTCGGAAGGATTAATTGTATTGAAAATTGGTGCAAGCTCATTTTCTGTAGCATGTATTGATTCTGATATATTTTTTATTAGAGAAGATTCTTTTAAGAGATTTTGTATCCATTTTTCCGGAGCACAATTTCCTGGAAGCAAAGCTTTATGGCTTTGAAACCATCTAATATCTTCCTCTGATAGATCCCTTTGCAGATGGCTTTTAAAAACTTTACAAAGATTTTCTTCAGATGTGTCTCCATCATAAATTCCTAAAACTTCTCCAATCTGTGAGTCTCTCCTTGCTGCTGCCAGTTGTCCTGTTAAAGCTTCAATGCTCCCTATTTCAAGAGTTCTACACCTGTTTTTTAAAGAAAAGGGCAGACATCCATTGACAAGATTTTGAGCTATTATATCTTCAACATATATAGTTAACTCCGGAATCCGCGAAGTTGACATTAAGGAAAAGGCATAGGTAGGTGATATTCCATATAATGGTGTAATTTCAGTAGATAGGCGTTTTAAAAAAATTCTTCCTTTTTCAGAAACCGATTTGAGAATATCAAAACTATGGGTTGTCAGTATAACCTGAATATGCTTGGAAAAAACTATTTCATGTATTTCCTCCATTAATTTAACTTGGGCAGAGGGATGAAGTCCAGTTTCGATTTCTTCAATTATAAGAAGTGAGCCTTCTGGTAATCTATGTATAATCTCAACAAGCTCAAAAATGCTATCCTCACCAGCCCCCATATTGAAACCGGAATAGTAGGTTTTACTCTCTGCAACATGCAGAGAGTAAGATCCAGATACTGCTCTACCTGCTGTTGAGTAGCTTTGTCCCAGAATGCGTCCGATTTTTTCTTTCTCTTCTGCAGAATATTTACGCCCTCTTAAAGCCTTAGATTTAGTAAAGTGAGATCTCAAAACACTTCTTTCTCTGGCTGGCAATGCCCTTGAGATTCCAACAAATTGAACAGGTCTAATTGGTCTTTGATCATAATGAGACCATTTTGTTGATTTTCTAATTGCAATATGATGAGAAGGATAATCTTTTTCAGAAGAATCTTTTCCAGAATAATGCCATAAAACCATTATATTTTTTGGCTTTGGATCTAAAGATGAAAAGATAAAGAAATCCCCAAATGTGTAATATGGTCTTTCGGGATCGACATCACTTGGGGTATAAATACTATTGTTACCGTGATATGCACAAGCTGCACAGGCAAGAATAGTTGATTTTCCTGTGCCATTCTCGCCTGCTATAACTGTTATTGGATATCGAAACTCTATGGAAAAATCAGAAAGGCAACGAAGTCCAGGCTCACCGCTTATGGCAATCTTGCGTAAGACAGGTTTAGAGTAATTGGTATTATTCCATCTTTCTAATAACCTACGTTTAGTGTCAGATAAATTTTGCATAGTCCGACTATTTATGGCTTATAGAACTATTTTTCTTTTCTCACGCATTTAAAGGGTTTTGGGTCTGTCTTTTGATTAATAAATCTTCCATTATCTGCATCTCTCTTAACCCAACGGGCATTATGCGGATTGTGTGTTTGAGAACGGTCAGTCACCTGCCCCTGCCTGTGTCCATCTCCATAAGGAGCATTCTTTGCCATGTTATTCACCTCCTTATATATAACTTCAATTGATTCTATTGAATCATAAAACAATATATTTGTCAAGAATTTTTTTGCAAATTTTAAGGCGAAAGTTTACATCTCTGGCAGCATTATGTTTATCTGAAAGGGAGGGATGAACGGATGATTTATTATTATCAGGTTAAATAATCTCTTCGAAACCTTCCTGTTTGAAGTGTTCATCAAGGGAGAGGCATTTTGATATTTTAAGTTTTTTCATTAAGACAAAGCTTGTGCAATCCGTGAAACTGTATGCCTTATCTTTTCTTGCTACAAAGAGTTCCCATGCAGCTTTCTCATCAGAAGGGGTGGGTAATCCATGCCTTCTCTATCTGTGGGGATTTTTGCAGGATATTTCCGACATACTCCGCATTTTCATGTCCTCCTCTGGCATTCACAAGGGTAATAATCTCATCAAAGATGTAATTAGTTATAAATGCCTTTCCTTTAAAATTATCAAAAAAGCTTCTTATCTTTCCATGTTCAGAAGCCTTTACATTAAAAAGGGCATACAGGGAACTGGTATCAATGAATATATGGTCTCTCATTTTTTATTATATATCCACTTATCATGATCTCTCCCATCCGACTCAGTATCTTCCAATATACCAGCCAATGAAGAGAGAGAATAAACCTTTGACTTTTTTGAATAACTCTCTATAATCTCCCTCAATATCCGCGAGATGCTCTTTTTCTCTTCGTCAGAAAGTTTTTTCAAAAAATCATACTGTTTTTCTTCAAGCAATATCTGGGTCCTATGCATATTACATCACCTCCTGCTACATTATAAGACATTACATCAAAGAAATCAAAAAAAGCTACTCTTTAATCTCCTGCAGTATAATATTTATCTGTGAGCCGGGGAAATCGGCAAGTTTAGTTTCTTTCTCCTTTCCCCTTGCCCATTTGGGGATTATAGAGAGTTTTGCTGTGCCTGAGCGGATGGAAATTTTGCCGTTCCATTGGTTGACAAAGCGTCGGACAGCGGCGAGTCCGTGTCCCCTTCCTTCGTCAGCGTATCTTGAGGCACCGTGAAGCAATGCCTTTTCTATAGCGTAAATATCATCCTTTAATGAAAACCTCTCTGACAGGGATTTTTTAAAGCCTATTCCTAAGTCCATGACTGCAATCTTGACAACATTTTTATCCAATTGGTGAAAGTGATATTTCTGTATCCCCACAACCCCTTTTGTTTCACTATGTTCAATAATATTCTGGCAAACCTCCGAAAGGGCTACGATAAAGCCGTTGATTGCCTTTTCATCATAATTAAGATGCCTTTTTAATATTGCATTTGCACGGTTTTTAACCTTTCCGACTATGAAATGTATATCATCTGACTTTTCTATTGGTGTAATCTCAAGCAGGACATCGGAGTGGGAGCTTCGTAAATATTTTCCTGATATTTGCGGCTTGGAAGGCTCAAGATTAAAGTAACTGTCTGCAAACTTAAAGAAATCCATCCTTTCGAGGTATTTTAGGACTTCTTCTGATTCAGGGAGGCGGATGGTTTTCTTAATGCCATTTGATTTGAGAAGTTCTCCAATCTCAAGGATTCCGACCATGCCGTAAGGGTCAATAAAGGATGCTTCTTTAAGGTCAATCTCCGGAGATTCTTTAAAGAGGTGCAACACCTGTTCAAAATTGTCTTCTGTAATCTGGATCATATTTTCCCCTCACCTATTCCCCTCACCCTAACCCTCTCCCCAGAAGGGAGAGGGGGAACGAAACAAGGGGAGAGGAGGATTTTTATGAGATATTGTAATTCTTAACCTCAAGCTTGAGTTTTGCGAGTTCTTTTAAATCATATCCCGAATAGAGATAGTAATATACCGAATTGTTTGTAAGGAGCAGGTCAATGTCTTTATTGATAATTCCCTTTGTGAGCAGTTCATCCCACATCTTAGTGTTCGGTATAGGAGAGAATTCCGTGAGGTTAATTCTTACACCGAGGGATTTGAGAAATTTGACGCCCTCTTTTACTTCATTGAGACTCTGTCCCGGAAGTCCATACATAAGATAGACTCCAAGCTCATTTTTTGTAAAGCCTGCCTTTTTTAACATTGTAACGGCATTTGTAAATTCATCTGTCCTTACTTTTCCGCCGGTTAGCCTCTGTCTTTCGGGAGAGATAGTTTCAAGACTCAGTCTAAGTGTCTTAAAACCTGATGACTTCATCGGCATTGCAAGTTCCTCATCTATAAACCTTACATGGATGCCGTTTGGCGTATGAAATCTGACAAGCAGTCCTTTATCTATAACTTTTCTTAAAATCGGCTCGATGTGGCTTTCGCTATTTGTCAGTAGGGCATCGTCATAAAAGGCAAAGTCCCTGATGCCGAGATTGTATAGCTCTTCTATCTCTTTTAATATATCATCAGTGGGTCTACGCATAAAATCTTCGTTTAAAAATCTTGAGGCGCAGTAGGTGCATGAAAAGGGACAGCCCGATGTAGTTAATAATGGCGCAAATTGTGATTGTGAAAGTCCAAGTTTATAATACGGTTTTTTATCCGAAATTCTATTTAATTTGCAGCCGAAATCCTTTATCACTGCCTCAAACCCATTTTCTACCATTCCTTTATAAACATAGCCGGCGCCTGAATATTTAAGTGCGTGGTCGTAACAGAGGGTTGCGTATATGCCTCCAAGAATAATTGGAACATCACCGAGCGTTTTTCTGATGTAACTTATCGTTTCACCAACGGCTGTATACCAGTATGTCATTATCGAGGCAACAAGGATAATGTCCACAGGCATGATGGATTTGAGCCGTGATTGAAATTCCTCCGGCGTTATGCCATATCTGCAAAATTTTCTTGGTATCTGCTTTAAGACTAAAGGCTTTTGTATCTGCTGCCTGTTATATTTTCCTGTGCCGTAGGGCTTGTGCTTTATAGTTTCGAGACAGTCTATATAAGATATTTCGCACTCGAATTGGCTTAGATGCTCGGCTACTCTTAACAGGCCGAGAGGAACTGACCAGAGATTCAGTGCAGAGAAATCGTGTATCCACGGATTTATTAGAAGCGTTCGCATAATTGTCTACCTTGACATTAATAAAAACGAATATTATATATACTATGACGGCAATATTGTTACAACTTTATTAGGAGGAAAAAATGGGTAAAATAATAGGAATAGACCTCGGCACTACCAACTCCGTGGTTGCGATTATGGAGGGTAATGAGCCAAAGGTAATCATTAACGAAGAGGGGAGCAGGCTTACTCCATCTGTAGTCGCATTTACAAAAGAAGGGGAGATTTTAGTTGGTCAGGTTGCAAAGAGGCAGGCGATAACAAACCCGGAAAATACCGTCTACTCGATAAAGAGATTCATGGGCAGGCGGTATGATGAGATAACAGAGGAGGCAAAGAGGGTTCCCTATAAGGTTGTAAAGGGATCTGGAGGCGATGCAAGGGTTCTTGCGAGGGGCAAGGAGTATACGCCGCAGGAGATTTCCGCAAAGATACTTCAGAAATTAAAGGCTTCTGCCGAGGCATATCTCGGCGAAACTGTGACGGAAGCGGTAATCACAGTCCCTGCATATTTTAACGATGCACAGAGACATGCGACAAAGGAGGCGGGAAAGATTGCAGGACTCGATGTAAAGAGGATAATAAACGAGCCTACTGCATCCGCCCTTGCTTATGGACTCGATAAGAAAAAGGATGAGACGATTGCGGTCTACGATTTCGGCGGCGGAACATTCGATATATCTGTTCTCGAGGTAGGCGATAATGTCGTAGAGGTAAAAGCTACTAATGGAGATACGCACCTCGGCGGCGACGATTTCGATAGAAGGATAATGGACTGGATGATAACGGAATTCAAGAAAGACCAGGGGATTGATTTAAGCAAGGATATGATGGCGCTTCAGAGATTAAAGGAGGCGGCAGAAAAGGCAAAGATAGAGCTTTCATCAACGGCGGAGACGGAGATAAATCTGCCATTCGTTACTGCCGATGCATCGGGACCAAAACACCTGAGCATGAAGCTGACAAGGGCGAGATTCGAACAGATGGTAGCGGATTTGATAGACAGAAGCTTAAATCCCTGCAAGAGGGCATTCGAGGATGCAGGACTCGACCCGAAGAAGATTCATGAGGGGGTGCTTGTAGGAGGCTCTACGAGGGTTCCTAAGATTCAGGAATTGGTCAAACAGTTCTTCGGTAAAGAGCCTCATAAGGGGGTAAATCCGGATGAAGTTGTGGCGCTTGGCGCTGCGGTTCAGGCAGGCGTCCTCGCAGGAGAGGTAAAGGATATTCTGCTCCTCGATGTAACGCCGCTGTCTCTCGGCATAGAAACGCTCGGGGGAGTTTTGACCCGTCTTATCGAGAGGAATACTACAATACCGACAAAAAAGAGCGAGATATTTTCTACTGCGGCAGACAGCCAGACAAGCGTGGAAATCCATGTCCTTCAGGGCGAAAGGGAGATGGCAAGGGATAACAGAACCCTTGGAAGATTCCATCTCGTTGGAATCCCCCCTGCGCCGAGAGGGATGCCCCAAATCGAGGTTGCCTTCGATATAGATGCAAACGGCATCGTCAATGTATCTGCAAAGGATTTAGGCACAGGGAAGGAGCAAAAGATAACCATTACAGGCTCAAGCACCCTTACCGAGGATGAGGTAAAGAGGATGGTAAAAGAGGGCGAAGTCCATGCAGAAGAAGATAAGAAGAAGAAACAGGAGATAGAGGCGAGGAACCAGCTCGATTCTCTCATATATACCACCGAAAAGACGCTGAATGAGAATAAAGATAAAATTTCGGAACCCGACAGAAAGTCCGTTGAAGAAGCGCTGTCCGATGCGAAAAAAGCCCTCGAGAGCGGAGATGTGGATAAGATTAAGGAGGCGGTTGACAGGCTTACAAAGGCATCCCACAAGGTGGCTGAAGCGATGTATAAGCAGGCAAGCGCAGGTAGAGGAGCAGAAGGGGGCAAGGGTCAGGAAAAACCTAAGGACGAAAATGTAGTTGATACGGAGTTTGAGGAAGTTAAAAAATAGTGTCAGAGAATCAAAGGGTCAAAGTATCGAAGTAATATAAAAGCTTTGACGCTCTGATACTATGAATCTTTGACACTTTTTTAAAAGGAGGTAAAGTATATGGCGCTGGTAAGATGGGAGCCATTTAAGGATTTGCTTTCGATTCATGACAGGATGAACAAGCTTTTTGAGGATACTTTTTTTCATGCACCCGGTATGGAAGAGGGGGTGGTAAAGGGGACATGGGCGCCTGCAGTTGATATTTATGAGACCCAGAACGATATAGTGCTGAAGGCTGAACTGCCCGGACTCGAGCAGAAAGATATAACCGTAGAGGTAAAGGATAATGTCCTCTGCCTGAAGGGGGAGAGAAAGTTCGAGAAAGAGGTAAAGGAAGAGAATTACCACAGGATAGAGCGCTCTTATGGGACATTCCAGAGGGTATTCACACTTCCCGGCACTGTCCAGCAGGATAAGGTAAAAGCGAAATTTAAAGACGGCGTACTTGAAATTACTATGCCTAAGGAAGAGAAGGCAAAGCCTAAGATGATTAAGGTTGAAGTGGAGTAATTAAAAATTAGAGGGTCAGGGGTCAAGGGTCAAGAGTTAAGCTGAGATTATTCGCTATCGCTCAGAATGACATTACTTGACCCTTGCTACTTGCCCCTTGCCCCTTTTTTATTATGATGGTTAAAAAAATAATCATAGGCATCGGTGTTGTAGTATTTTTAATCGGGTCTATCCTGCAGGCAAAATATTTTAGCCAGGGGTATACGAAGTTTATCGAGGGCGAGGGTTATATAACATTTATGGCAGGTTTGATAATAATCATACTTGGTTTTGCGTTTAACCTGCTCACGGGAGAGATAGATGAAGGAAGAAGTAATAACAACTGAAAAAAAGGAAGAAAAAGAAGGGGAAGCCTCTCGATTCAAGGTAAAAGATAAGAGGTTCTGGGCAGCAGAAGAAAAGGGAGAAGAGTCCCCTGCCGAAGAGAAATTGCCTACCTATGTTGAGCAATTGCAAAAGCAGGCTGAAGAGAGCGAAAAGAAATTGAAGGAGTATATTGCCGCCTACAAACAGAAAATGGCAGAAAACGACGAGTTCAGAAAGAGGCTCGAAATAAATTATCAAAAAAGGGCAGAGCAGATAAATGCAGATTTCCTTTTAAATCTCATCCCTGTCGTAGATAATCTCGAAAGGGCAATCTCCTCGGCTGAAAAGGGGAATGATTTTAATTCCTTGCTGCAAGGTATAAAGATGACACAGATACTTTTCTTAAACCAGCTTAAAAACAGCGGGGTTGAAAAAATAGAAGTTAGCGGTAAGCCATTCAATCCTGAAAATGAAGAGGCTGTAGAGGTAATAGAGGTGAATGAAAAGGATAAGGATAATATAGTAATAGAAGAATTGGAAAAAGGTTATAAAATTAAGGACAAACTCATCCGCCCCGCAAAAGTAAGGGTGGGAAAATATTTTGATAAATCTTCCGATAGCAGCGCCACAGTTTAAATCTCTGCCGTCTAATCTTAAAAAAATTACTCTTATAGCTACAAAAATAACAATCCACAGCATTGACACTCCTTAAAATTTAGCAGAAGATATACAAAAGCAGGAAAACTTTGCATAATCTTGTGTGTCTTTGCATCTTGGCGGCTAATTTACAGTAAAAAAAAGCGTATCATTACACACAAGTGGATACGCAAATGTGTGTCATGCCACATATTTTAAATCTTCTAAATGCCCTCTTAATTTATAATCTATTGTTTTTGTTGCCCCATTTTGTTTATCCGAATTTGGTATAATTCTTGAATAATATTTTAAAATGCCAGTGTGAATTAAATAAGCCCCCGCTTAAAAATAGGAAAATGGAAAAACAGGATAGGAATAAAAGCACATGCCCTTTTCTCGAAGAGTCAGATAAGGATTGTTACTGCTCTAAGATGGACAGTAATAGCATAAAAGCAGCGATATATTACTGCGGTAAAAATTTTGAAGAGTGCTCGACCTATAACAAATTATATGTAATGCAGCAAAATAAACCCCTCACCCTCCCCTCTCCCCTCGGGGGAGAGGATTAAGGTGAGGGGGAACTGGGAGTAATATGAGCCATATAAGAGATAAAGCCGATAGAAGACATATTCTTTATATTGATGACAGCCCCGATATAAGGCAATTGCTGGAATATCTTTTGAAGCATGAAGGATATGAAACATCTTCTGCTGCAAACGGTAAGGAGGGGATAGATTGTCTTGATAAATGTATGCCTGACCTTGTCTTGATGGATATAGAAATGCCTGTAATGGACGGGTATCAGACATGCAGAGAGATACGAAAAAGAAAGGAGTATGATGGAATACCAATTATTATGGTAACATCGCTCGGCGGCAGTGATATAAAAGAAAACATGCTGTCCCTCGGTGCGAACGACTATATAGAAAAGCCTTTCGATAGCAGAGAGTTATTAGCCCGTATTAAATCTCATATAAAAAAACATATAACCGATTCTGTCTAATGCCTCGCATATTTTATAATAGCACCTCACAATAAATTCATGGTATATTAAGCCATGATTCCTGTTATCTCCTTCATAGGCAAGTCGAACAGCGGCAAGACCACATTTATCGAGAAGCTTATACCAGAGATTATTAAAAGGGGCTTTAGAGTAGGGACTATAAAGCACGATACACAGCACGGCTTCGAGATTGACAGGGAAGGCAAAGACAGCTTCCGCCACAAAAAGGCAGGGGCGGTTACGACAATCCTTTCATCGCCAAAGCGATTGGCTGTCATAAAGGATGCGGAAGAAGATGCGCCGCTCGAGGAGCTTTGTTTTAAATATGGAGATGGCGTGGATATAATTCTGGCGGAAGGCTATAAAAAAGGGGAGCATCCGAAAATAGAAGTAACGACCGAGAAATCCGCCAACGAGCTTTTCTGTAATAATGATAAAAAAATTGTTGCATTGATTTCGGATAATGATTATAATATAGCCCTTCCTTCTTTCAGGAGGGATGATGCCGCAGGCGCAGCAGATTTCATCGTAAAGAGGTACCTGGACCAGAGGAGGTACGGGTATCTCTCCCTGCGGGTCAATTCCCGTTCGGTTGTCTTAAAGCCTTTTATAGAAAATCTTTTGCGTGACGCTGTAAAGGGTATGATTTCGTCCCTAAAGGGCTGCAAGGAACCTAAGAGCGTTGAGATAAAAATAGAAGAAGATTAATAAGATTTAAAACATAGGTTTTTGTTCATGAATTTAAAGTTTTACACCATTGCTTCCGGTATTACATTGCTAATAACGGTTATCAACCTGCCCTTCGGTTATATCAGGTCGAATTCCCCTAAATTTTCAAGAAAAAAAGGCAGGTGCATATACATACCCATATTAATAAGCATTGCCCTGAGAAAATTGCTTAGCTTGAGCTATTATCTTATACCCTTTATGATTGCCGGAACTATTGCCGGACAATTAATAGGTGCAAGGATGAAAAAGACAAAGGCTGATTAGCCTCAGACTCACACGTACTTAACAGAAAGGTAAAGGCATAGGTAAAGGTAAAGATTTTTTCTCTGCCTATACCTATCTCTACCTGCTTTATAAAAGTCTGTGAAAGTCTGTGGCAATTTTTTTTGTAATTTTTTCCTTGCAATTAAATTTTGTTTGTTATATAAAAGACACC